>NZ_JBFAIU010000395.1:0-6290 GCF_040654855.1 Asanoa sp. NPDC050611 | reverse complement strand
ACCCGCAGCGTGTCCATGTCGGCGCGCAGCAGGGCGGTCGGGCCGGTGCCGTTGCGCAGGACGCCGACCACGCCGGTGCCGCCGACGCCGGTCGTCGTCGCGTAGCCCGAAGCGCGCAGTCGCTGCGCGACGACCGCCGCCGTGCGGGCCTCCTGGAACGCCGACTCGGGGTCCTGGTGGAGATCGACGAGGTTCACACCGGTGGGTTCGCGCGCGGGCCGTTTCCGGACGGGTCTAGCAGGGACCCAGATCCAGCGCCTCGGTCACGTCGGCGACGTGCAGGCCCGGGTGCGGGCCGCCGGCGAAGGTGTAGAGGGTCGGCCCGACCGTGACCACGCCCAGGCCGTGCCGCGGTGTCGGCAGCGGCGGGAGCGAGCGCCAGCGGCGCGACGCCGGGTCGTAGGCCTCGACCTCGGCGAACGTGCTCCGCTCCTCGCCGCCGACGGCGATCACGAGACCCGTGCAGCTCGCCGCGGCGGACAGGCCGCCGCGGGCCGTCGGCAGGGGAGGCAGGGTGGTCCAGGCTCCGGTCCGCGGGTCGTACGCCTCGAACGCGTCGAGGTTGCCGCCCAGCCCGCCGACCCGGCCGCCCACCGTGTGGACGAGGCCGCCGGAGCCGGCGCCGCCCAGGTGCTCGCGTGGCGTGGGCGGCCCGGGCGCGGTGGACCACCGGTCGGCGGCGGCGTCGTAGACGAGCATCTCCCGCGCGAGCCCGCCCGGCCCGATGCCACCGGCGACGAAGACCCGGCCGTCGACCGCGACCGCCGTGGCGGCGGCCCGCCCGTCCG
This sequence comes from Asanoa sp. NPDC050611, assembly GCF_040654855.1. Lineage (NCBI taxonomy): Bacteria > Bacillati > Actinomycetota > Actinomycetes > Micromonosporales > Micromonosporaceae > Asanoa > Asanoa sp. NPDC050611. The sequence goes on along the minus strand of NZ_JBFAIU010000395.1, from coordinate 5,502 downwards.
GCAGAGGCGCCAGCGCCCGCCACGACCCGCCGTCCAGCCGGTACGCGCCGGCCTGCGGCCGCCGGTCCGCGGCGTACCCGCCGAACACGTGGACCGCGCCGTCCACAGTGGCCGCCATCGCGTGGTCGACCGCGACCGGCAGGGCCGGCCCCGGCGACCACCGACCGTCGGCGGTGTCGAACACCTCGACCGTGGCGACCGGTCCACCGCCGGCGACCAGGCCACCGACGACGTGGACCCGCGTGCCCGCGGCGGCCGCGACGACCTCGGTGCGGGTGGTTGGCGCCGGCGCGAGCGACTGCCAGGCGCCGGCGTCCGGCGCGGGCTCCGGAGTGGAGCCGCAGCCGGCCAGCAGCAGCACCGGGACGAGGACCGCGCGGGACAACCGCATCCGGCAAGTCTTCCATCGATCGGGGTGGTGCGCCGCACCGTGCTGGGGTAATGGTTGCCGTCATGACCCATCGCAGCAGGCTCTCCACCATCCTGATCGACGCACCGACCGGGGACGCGGCCGCCGCGGCCGGGTTCTGGTCGCGGGCGCTCGGCGTGCCGGCCCGGCCGGTGCCCGACGAGCCGCAGTACACCTCGTTGCCCGGCGCGCTGCCGGACCTGGTCCTGGCGGTGCAGTCGGTCGACGACGAGCCGCGCTTCCACATCGACATCGAGACGGACGACGTCGCCGCCGAGACCGCGCGGCTGGTCGGCCTCGGCGCGGTCGAGATCGGCCGCTGGCTCGAGTGCCGGACCCTGCGCGCGCCCGGCGGGCACATCCTGTGCGTGATCCCGCCGCACAGCGACAAGGCCACCTTCGAGCGTCTGTCGCAGGTCTGGGAGAGCTAGCTACGCAGATCTGCGTACGCCCGGTGCCGCTCCCCGACAGACGTCGCCGGCCGCCGCGGAGGGGCAGCATGAGGGCATGGACACGACAGCGAACCTCAGCGGCCGCGTGGCACTCGTGACCGGCAGCTCGCGCGGGATCGGTGCGGCCATCGCCGCCACGTACGCCGCGGCGGGTGCCCAGGTCGTGCTGCACGGGCGCGACCATGCGGCACTGGCCGCCGTGCGGGAGCGGATCGGCGGCGACCCCCTGGTCGTGACCGGCGACGTCACCGACACCGGCGACCTCGACCGCATGCACGACCAGATCATGGCGCGGCACGGGCGGGTCGACATCCTGGTCGCCAGCGCCGGCAGCACGACCAGCCGGCCGACGCCGATCGAGGACATCACGCCGGAGAGCTGGCGCGCCGACATCGAGCAGAACCTGACCAGCACGTTCCTCACCGTGCGCCGGTTCCTGCCCGGCATGAAGGAACGCCGTAGCGGCGCGATCATCACGCTGTCGTCGGCGGCGGGACGCAAGCCGAGCGAGCGCACCATCATCGCGTACGCCGCGGCGAAGGCCGGTCTTCAGCTCTTCACCCAGGACCTGGCCGCGCAGGCCGGCCCGTTCGGCGTCCGCGCCAACTGCATCGCGCCCGAGACGATCATGACCGAGACCAACCAGGGCTGGATCCCCGCCGAGACGCAACAGAAGCTGGCGGAGGCACACCCACTGCGCCGCCTGGGTACGCCCGACGACGTCGCCGCGGCCGCGCTCTTCCTCGCGTCGGACGCGTCGAGCTGGATCACCGGCGTCATCGTCGACGTCGCCGGCGGGGCCGTGCTGGCCTAGTCGCCGGCCAGCCGCGCGTGCCACCAACCGACGGCGGCGCCCAGGACGAGGGCCGGCGAGCAGGGCGGTGAAGATCCCCGCCGCCTTGCCCGTGACGATCGGGTAGACGCAGGCCAGCGCCGCCGTCCCGCAGTAGGCGAGCCCGGCGCCCACGGCGACGCGCCGGGCCCGCGAGCGCGCCCGCCGGTGCAGCATCGCGACCGCGATCAGCGCGGCCTTGGCGGTGGGTAATGGCAATCACACGAAGGGTGACTTGCCGCTGCCGATCAGACCGTGCGGCGGTCCACCGGCCCGAAGTCGGACCCGTTCCGGTTGATCCGTCCGGCGCGGACGTCCGTACGGAAGGATGGCCACGGCGCGCAGCCGCTGGCCCCGGTGTCGAGGGAGGTCTGGCATGCACGCGGTCGCCGCGGCTCCCCACGGTGTCGCACCGCCGCCGACGTGGGCCTTCCTGGCCTCGTCACGTGCGGTTCCGGGGGCGGCTACTGACCCCGGGCCAACGACAGGACAGAATGGCCGGGTGCTGCCTCGCGACTCCGGTCATCCCTCCGACGAGCCGGCCGCGGAAGCCAACTCCGACAAGCTCATGCGGCTGCTCTACCAGGAGCACTCCGGCCCGCTGCTGATGTTCGTCCTCCGCCTGACCGGAGGCGACCGCCAGCGGGCCGAGGACGTCGTGCAGGAGACGCTGCTGCGGGCGTGGCGCAACGCGGACCGGCTCGGCACGTCCGGCGAGACCTCACTGCGACCGTGGCTCGTCACGGTGGCCCGCCGCATCGTGATCGACGAGCACCGCAGCGTGATGGCCCGGCCACAGGAGGCGTACGACCAGGATCTGTCGCGGTTCGCCGAGTCGGACGCGACCGAGCAGGTCCTGCGGCGGATGACGATCAGCGCGGCGTTCCGGACGCTGAGCGCGGCGCACCGCGAGATCATCATCGCCACCTACTTCAAGGGCCGGACCCTGCCGGAGGCCGCCGAGGAGCTGGGGCTGCCCATCGGCACGGCGAAGTCCCGGGTCTACTACGCGCTGCGTGCCCTGCGCGCCGCGCTGGAGGCGCGCGAGGTGACCGAGGCATGAGCCGAGAGCAGCACTTCGACGTCGCGTCGTACGCGTTGGGCATCCTCGACCCGGCGGAGACCGAGCGGTTCGAGGAGCACCTGGCCACCTGCTGGGTCTGCGCCGGCGAGCTGGAGTCGTTCCTGCCGGTGGTGGACGCGCTCGGCGACATGAACGGCGCCGACCTCGCCGTGACCGAGCAGGTCGAGAAGCAGGGCGCCCTGCTCGGCCGGGTCATGACCGCCGTCAGCGACGACCGCCGCCGTTCCCGGCAGCGCCGCCTGCTCAGCATCGCGGCCGGCGTGGTGCTGATCGCCTTGTTGAGCGGGTTCGCCCTGTTCGCGGGAGCCCGCTGGGTGGGGCAGCCGGACGTGGTCGCGGCCGCGCCGACGGTCGGGCCGGGCGCGTCGCACAGTGCCACCGACCCGGACACCGGCGTGCACGCCGATCTCGCCGTCGAGTCCCGTCCGTTCGGCACCCGGATCTCGTTCGAGCTGAGCAAGCTGCAAGGCCCGGCGACCTGCCGTCTGGTGGTGTTGACCAGGGACGGCACCACTGAGGTGATCTCCAGCTGGCGGGTCCCGGAAGGCGGCTACGGCACACCGGAGCGGCCGGACCCCCTCCGGCTGCAGTCGGCGACCGCCGCCGCGCTCGACGACATCGAATCCGTGCAGGTGCAGGTGCGCGATGCGGACGGGAGCAACAGCCCACTCGTCACCGTGCCCGTCTGAGACCCTCGAGGGAGCCGCGGTTGTTCACCACCAGGCCGGAGCTGACCGGGACGTTCGGGATGGTGGCGAGCACGCACTGGCTCGCCAGCCAGGCCGGCATGGCGGCGCTGGAGGCCGGCGGCAACGCGTTCGACGCGGCCGTGGCCGCGGGCCTCGTGCTCCAGGTCGTCGAGCCGCACATGAACGGCCCGCTCGGTGAGGTGCCGATCATCGGGCACGCGGCGGCCACCGGTGAGACGTTCGTGGTCGACGGCCAGGGCCCCGCACCCGCCGGCGCGACCATCGACCACTTCGCCGGCCTGGGCCTCGACCTCGTGCCCGGCACCGGACTGCTGCCGGCCTGCGTGCCCGGCGCGTTCGGCGCGTGGCTCGCGCTGCTGCAGGCGCACGGCACGATGCGCTTCGGCGACGTCGCCTCCTACGCGATCGGCTACGCCGACGGCGGCTACCCGTTGCCGACCGGCGCCCGCGACACGATCGCCACGGTCGCCGACCTGTTCCGCACCGAGTGGACCGACTCCGCCGCCGTCTACCTGCCCGGCGGCGCCGTGCCCGTGGCCGGCAGCCGGTTCCGCAACCCGGCGCTGGCCGCCATGTACCGCCGGCTGGTCGACGCGGGCGAGGCCGCCGGCCGGGACCGGGATGCCCAGATCGACGGCGTACGCGCCGCGTTCTACGACGGGTTCGTCGCGGAGACGATCGCGTCCTATCTGGACAAGGCCGAAGCGCTGGACTCCTCGGGGCGCCGGCACAAGGGCGTGCTCGCCCACGGCGACCTGGCCGGGCACCGCACCCGGTTCGAGCAGCCGGTCACGTTCGAATACCACGGCTACACGGTCTGCAAGCCCGGGCCGTGGAGCCAGGGCCCCGTCTTCCTGCAGCAGCTCGCCCTGCTGGCCGGCTTCGACCTGGCCGACCTGCCGACCGACAGCCCGGAGTTCGCGCACCTCGTCGTCGAGTGCGCGAAGCTCGCCTTCGCCGACCGCGAGGCGTTCTACGGCGACCCGCGCAGTGTCGACGTGCCGCTGGCCGCCCTGCTCGGCGACGACTACAACGCCGCCCGGCGCGCGCTCGTGGGTGAGCGCGCCTCGGCGGAGCTGCGGCCCGGCTCGCCCGGTGGCCGGCCGCCCCGGCTGCCGGCCCTGCCGCAGTGGCGCGCCGCGGCGGCGGGCACCGGTGAGCCGACGGTCGCGCGGGACGGGCGCACCCGGGGCGACACCTGCCACCTCGACGTCGTCGACCGGTGGGGCAACCTGGTCTCCGCGACCCCGAGCGGCGCCTGGCTGTCCGTGCGCCGCCCGGGTTCCTGCTCTCCGGCGGGGCGCTCCCCTGCCTCTTTCCTGTGCGTGTCCACCCGTCGCCGACGCCATCGGCGCACGGGTCCGACGCGTTCCGTTCCGGCAGTCGCGTCCCGCCACCCCCACCGGCCCCGGCGCAGCCCCATCCTGGCATCGCCCGGCCGGGTTTCCGTTACGGAGCGGACGGAGGACCACCCGCATGCAGCCCCAGCCCACACCTCAGCCCGATCAGGGCGAGCCCACCTTTGCCGTGCCCGGCCAGCGCCCACCCGGCGACGAGGCACCCCAGTCGGCGCTCGACGCGCTCGCCGCGGCCCAGGCGGCGAACACCGCGACCGAGCCGGTCTCGGCAGCCCTGACCGAGACGACGATCGAGAACCCCGTCATCCGTCCGAGTGATCCGTCGACCACCCAGCCGCTCCCGCCGATGGCGAGCCAGCTGCTCGGCGCACCGGCGGCCGGCGGCACCATCTCGCCGTGGGCAACCGCACCCGCTCCCGCCGAGTCCGAACCGGACGCTGCCGTTGCCGCGGAGACCGACGCTCCGGCCGCGGAAGCCGCCCCGGTCGAGCCGCCGGCGGCCGCGGAGGTCGCTGAGGCGGAGGTTGCCGAGGCTGCCGACGCTGACGCGGACGCCGAGGTCGCAGGCGCTGAGGTCGCGGACGCCAACGCGGAGGCTGAGGTCGCGGACGCGGCGGAGGCTGAGGTCGCGGACGCGGAGGCCGAGGTCGCGGACGC
>NZ_JBFAIU010000394.1:0-6308 GCF_040654855.1 Asanoa sp. NPDC050611 | reverse complement strand
CGGTTGTGGAGACCCTTCGGTGACTGGGTGGCAAAGAGCAGACCCAACCCGTACTTGCGAGCCTGCGAGGCCAGCGCAAGAGTCCTCGACCACGACCGCCGAGGCGTCGGAGGCTGCCGAGGCCACAGTGGACGCTGAAACGACCGAAGCCACGGCGGCGGCCCCCGAGGCGACGGAAGAGACCACGGAGCCGGAGGCGGCCACGGTCGTCGACACCGAAACCACCGTCGAGCCCGAACCGGCCGCGGACGCAGCCGTCGAAACGGCCGAGACCGAGACGGCCACCGACGACACATCCGACGCCGAGCCGGAAGCCGTCACGGAAACGGCCACCGAGGAAGCGGCGCCGGAAGCGGTCACGGAAACGGCCACCGAGGAAGCGGCGCCGGAAGCGGTCACCGAGACCGACGCCGACGAAGCCGCCGAGACCGACGCCGAGCCCGAGGCGGTCACCGAGACCGACGCGGACGAAGACGTCGAACCGGAAGCCGCCACCGACGCGGAGGCCGAGGAAGCCGAGGCAGCGCCCCAAGCGGCCACCGTCGCGGACGCGGCGCCGGAAGCGGGCACCGTCGCGGACGCGGCGCCGGAAGCGGCCACCGACGCGGACGACGAGCCGGAAGTCGCCGAGGCCGAGCCCGAGGCGGTCACCGAGACCGACGCGGACGAAGACGCCGAGCCCGAAGCCGTCGCCCACGCGGAGGCCGAGGAAGCCGAGGCAGAGCCCGAAGCGGCCACCGAGACCGACGCGGCGCCGGAAGCGGCCACCGACGCGGACGACGAGCCGGAAGCCGCCGAGCCCGAAGCCGTCACCGACGCGGAGGCCGAGGCAGAGCCCGAAGCGGCCACCGAGACCGACGCGGCGCCGGAAGCGGCTACCGACGCGGACGACGAGCCGGAAGCCGCCGAGGCCGACGCCGAGCCCGAGGCCGAGCCCGAGGCGGTGACCGAGACCGACGCGGACGAAGACGCCGAGCCCGAAGCCGCCACCGACACGGACGCCGAAGCAGCCGAGGCAGAGCCCGAAGCGGCCACCGACGCCGACGACGAGCCGGAGGCCGTCACCGAGGCCGACGCGGCCGAGGAGGCCGAGCCGGAGGCGGTCGCCGACGAAGCCGGCGAAGACGAAGGGGAGGCCGACGCCGACGCGGAGCCTGAGGCCGTGACCGAGGCGGACGCGGGCGAGGAAGCCGAGCCGGAGGCGGTCGCCGACGAAGCCGGCGAAGAGGAAGCGACGCCAGAGGCAACGGCCGACACCGAGGCAGAGGCAGACGAGGACGGCGACACCGAGGCCGCCGCCGAAGGCGACGCGGAGCCCGAGGCCGCCACCGACGCGGGCGACGAGCCGGAAGCAGCCAGCGAGGTCGATGCCGCGCCTGAGGCCGTGACCGAGGTCGACGCCGACGAGGTGGCTGAGCCCGAAGCGGTCGCCGACGAGGCCGGCGACGACGAAGGCGACACAGAGGCAACGGCCGACGCGGACGCTGAGCCGGAGGCCGTGGCCGCGACGGACGCCGAGACCGACGACGCCGAGGCCGTCGCCGACGTGGCTGAGGAGACCGCGGAGGCCGAGGGCGACGCCGACGCTGAGTCGGAGGCCGTCGTCGAGGCGGAGGCCGAAACCGACGCTGACGCGGACGTCGAGACCGACGAGGCTGAGGCTGAGGCGGTTGCCGACGTGGAGGGCGAAGCCGAGGCAGAGTCCGAGGCCACCGCCGAGCCGGAGGCTGCCGCGGAAGCCGATGACGACGCCGAGGCCAACGCTGTCGAGGTCGAGGCGGCCGAGGACCTGGTCGACACCGAGACCGTCGTCGCGCCGGCCGAGGAGGCCGCAACCGACGACGACGGGCTGGTGGAGACCGCCGAGGCGCCCGCTGCCGAGAAGGCGGAGGACGCAGACGCCGTTGAGCCCGTCGTGGCGGCGCCCACCCTGGCCGACATCGGGTCGCCTGCCGCTGACGTGCGGCCGGTCAGTGGGCCGCCGATGCGGCCCGGTGACGTGCCGGAGACCCGGATCGCCGTCTGGAGTGCCGAGGCCGCCGACGCCTTGCGGGCCGAGTGGCATGAGGTCAAGGCGCAGTTCGTCGACGAGCCGACCGAAGCCCTGGAGCACGCCCAGACGCTGGTTGCCCGGGCCGTGCAGCAGCTCGCCGAGACGCTGCTCGCCGAGCAGGTCGAGCTTGACCCCCGGCGGGACAACGAGGCGCCGGACACGGAGGCGATGCGGGTGGCGATGCGGCGCTACCGCGACTTCCTCGATCGGGTGCTCGCGCTCTAGAAGAACACAAGACGCCCCGGTCTCCCCCGAACGGAGGAGGCCGGGGCGTTCGCTTGCGTACACCCATCTATTTCATCTACCGTTGAGTTCAACAGGCGTTGAATTTCAGAGACGGAGGAACGATGGAGACCGCGATCGAGGTCACCGACCTCGTGATCAACCGCGGAAAGCGCGAGGTGCTGCACGGGCTGAGCTGCGCGATCCCGCGCGGCAGCATCACCGGGCTGCTCGGGCCCAGCGGCAGCGGCAAGACCACCCTGATGCGCGCCGTCGTCGGCGTGCAGCTCGTCGTCTCCGGGCGGGTCACCGTCCTCGGCGAGCCGGCCGGCTCCCCTGCCCTCCGGCACAAGATGGGCTACCTGACCCAGGCCCCGAGCGTCTACGACGACCTCACGGTCCGGGAGAACGCCCGCTACTTCGCGAGCCTCTACGGCCTCGGCGCCGCCGACGCCGACGGCGCCCTCGACGCGGTGGGGCTCCGCGACGCCGCGCACCAGCTTGTCGCCAACCTCTCCGGCGGCCAGCGCAGCCGGGCCTCCCTCGCCTGCGCGATCGTCGGCCGGCCCGAGGTGCTCGTGCTCGACGAGCCGACCGTCGGCCAGGACCCGGTGCTCCGCGACGACCTGTGGGGGCGCTTCCGCGCACTGGCCGCCGACGGGACCACGATCCTCGTCTCCAGCCACGTGATGGACGAGGCCAACCGCTGCGACCGGCTGCTGCTGATCCGCGACGGCTACCTGATCGGCGACGACACCCCGGCGGCGATCAAGACCACCGCCGGCACCGACGACCTCGACGAGGCGTTCCTGCGCATCATCCGTCAACAGGAGAAGGCGGCCGCGTGATGTCCCCCCGCACCCTTGCCAGCACGATCGGCCGGATCGTCCGGCAGCTCCGGCACGACCGCCGCACGGTCGCGCTCATCATCGTCGTACCCCTGCTGCTGCTGACCCTGCTCTATTACATGTTCGACGGCGGGTTCCTGTTCGACCGGATCGCGCTGGTCATGCTCGGCATCTTCCCGTTCATCATCATGTTCCTGATCACCAGCATCGCGATGCTGCGGGAGCGCACCAGCGGCACGCTGGAGCGGCTGTTCACCACCCCGGTCGGCAAGCTGGACCTGCTGTTCGGCTACGGCATCGCGTTCGGCCTGGTCGCCGCCCTGCAGGCCGCGGTCGCGTCCGGGCTGGCCTACTGGCTGTTCGGCCTCGACACCGCGGGGCCGGCCTGGCTGGTCATCGTGATCGCGGTGGCCAACGCGGTGCTCGGTGTCGCGCTCGGCCTGCTGTGCAGCGCGTTCGCCCGCACCGAGTTCCAGGCGGTGCAGTTCATGCCGGTGGTGGCGCTCCCGCAGATCCTGCTCTGCGGCCTGTTCGTGGCCCGCGACTCGATGGCCGGCTGGCTGCAGGCGATCAGCGACGTGCTGCCACTGTCCTACTCGGTCGAAGCGCTCACCGAGGTCGGCCGGCACGCGGACCCGACCGGCACGATGTGGCGGGACCTTGGCATCGTGGTCGGCGCGATCATCCTCGCGCTCGTCCTCGGCGCCGCGACGCTCCGGCGCCGCACCGCCTGAACCGACGAAAGGCTGACGAAGTGGTACGACGGACCGGACGCCGGCCCGGCAACCCCGACACCCGCGACGCGATCCTGGCGGCAGCGCGCACCGCGTTCGCGGAGAAGGGCTACGACGGCGCCTCGATCCGCGCGATCGCGACCAGTGCCGGGGTCGACCCGGCGCTGGTCCACCACTACTTCGGCACCAAGGACAAGCTGTTCCTGGCCTCGATGAACGCGCCGCTCGACCCCGGCGAGATCATCCCCGAGGTGCTCGCCGGCGACCCGGACGGCCTCGGCGAGCGGCTGGTCACGATGTTCCTCACGATCTGGGACTCACCGGCGGGCAAGGCCGGGGTCGGCCTGTTGCGCTCGGCGGTGAGCAGCGAGTGGACGGCCCGGCTGTTCCGCGACTTCGTGGTCACCCAGGTGCTGCGGCGGGTGATGGGCGCCGTGCCGATGCCGCCGGAAGAGGCGCCGCTGCGGGTCAGCCTGGTCGCCAGCCAGCTCGCCGGCCTCGCCATGGTCCGCTACGTGATCAAGGTGGAGCCGCTGGCGTCGGCGCCGCGCGAGGTGCTGGTCGCCGCGGTCGGCCCGACGATCCAGCGGTACGTGTTCGGCGAGCTCCCCAAGGGCTAACCTGGCCCGCATGGCCGAGTCCCTGCCGTTCGACCGCGTCGCGGACAGCTACGACGAGACCCGCGGCGGCGAGCGGCGCGGGCGCGAGTTCGCCGCCGTCCTCGCCCCGCACCTGCTGCGCGGCCGGACGCTGGAGATCGGCGTCGGCACCGGCCTCGTCGCCGACGCGCTGACGCGGTGGCACGGCGCGCCCACGGTCGGGGTCGACCTCTCCCCCGCGATGCTCGCCCACGCGTACGCGCGGCTCGGTTCGAGGGTCACCGTCGGCGACGCCCGGCGGCTGCCGGTGCGGGCCGCGAGCGTCGACAACGCGGTGTTCGTCGGCGCCCTGCACGCCATCGTCGACCTGGCGGCGGCCTTGGCGGAGGCGGCGCGGGTCGTCCGCCCGGGCGGCCGCGTCATCTCGGTCACCGCCGCCGGCGATCGGGGCAAGGGAGACGAGTTCGGTGACCTGCTGGCCGGGCTGCCGGGCCGCGACCGGGTCGACACGCCGGGCGCGGTGCGCGCCGCGGCGACCGGCGCCGGCCTGCGCACGCTGCAGAGCGGCGAGGTGACCGCCCGCACCTTCGCCGAGACGCCCAACCAGCTCGCCGAGATCATCGAGAACCGCGTCTGGTCGAACCTCTGGAACGTCGACGGCGCCGTCTGGGCCGACACGGTCATGCCGATCGTGCAGAGCCTGCGCGAGCTGCCGGACCCCGACGACCCCCGTGACCGGCGCCTGGCCTTCCAGCTCTCGGTGTTCGAGAAGGCCTAGCGGGTCTGCTCGAGCCAGCTGGCGTAGAGCTTGCCGTAGACCGAGCCGGCGTCCTGGACCAGCTCGTCGTGCGGGCCGCGCTGCACGATGCGGCCCTTGTCGACGACGATCACCTCGTCGGCGGCCTGGGCCGTGGAGAGCCGGTGCGCGATCGCGACCGTCGTGCGCCCGCGGGTCACGGCGTCGAGCGTGCGCTGGAGCCGCACCTCGGTGGCCGGGTCGACCGCGCTGGTCGCCTCGTCGAGCACGAGCAGGTCGGGGTCGGCCACGTACGCCCGGGCCAGCGCGACCAGCTGCCGCTCGCCCACGCTGAGCGCCTCACCGCGCTCGCCGACCCGGGTCCGCAGGCCCTGTGGCAGCCCCTCGACCCAGTCGATCAGGCCCAGCTCGGTGAACGCCAGCTCGAGGTCGGCGTCGGAGAGGTCCTCCCGGGCGAACCGGACGTTGTCGGCCACGGTCGTGTCGAACAGGAAGCCGTCCTGCGGCACCATCACCACGCGCGAGCGCAGCGAGTCGAAGCGGACCTGGTCGAGCGGCACGCCGGAGAGCCGCACCGCCCCCGTGGTCGGGTCCATCAGCCGCGTGAGCAGCTTGGCGAACGTCGTCTTGCCGCTGCCGGTCTCGCCGACCACCGCCACCCGGGTCTTCGCCGCGATGTCGAGGTCGACGTCGTCGAGGACGATCGGGCCGCCGTACGTGAAGGACACGTCCTGGAACCGGATGTCGATCGGCCCGGGCGGCAGCTCGACGCCCCGCTCGGCGGGGTCGGCCACGTCGGGCCGCACGTCCAGCACGTCGAGCACGCGGCGCCAGCCGGCCACCGCGTTCTGCGCCTCGTTGAGCACCTCGGTGGCGATCTGCACGGGCTGGATGAAGAGCGTGACCAGGAAGAGGTACGCGGTGAGCTGGCCGACCGACAGCGTGCCGCCGACGCCGAGCTGCACACCGACGACCACCACGGCGGCCGTGGCCAGGCCGACTGGGAGCTCGTCGTAGATCTCGCGGGCACCGGCCGCGCGGAGCTGGGCGGCGAGCCGATCCCGCAGGGCCGGGTCGGGCCCCGGCAACAGGACC
>NZ_JBFAIU010000393.1:0-6338 GCF_040654855.1 Asanoa sp. NPDC050611 | reverse complement strand
GGCGCGGCCGTAATCGTCTCTTGTGGTGGATCTGACCGTCGACTACTTTGTTTGGCCCCGTCCGCGCTCTCCGCGGACAGGGGCTTCCTTGGCTTGAGGGAGAGGCCGCCACGGGGGAAGCGGCCCCTCCGGGCAGAACGATACTCCGTCGTAGCCCTTATGGATAGCTCGGTCGATCAACCATTCGGGAAGAGATGGCCGTAGTCCGCGTACGCCATGGCGATGTCGGCCTGCGCCCAGAATCGGTGGTACGTGAACGTCGGTGCCGCACCACCGTCCAGGTAGGACTGCACCTTCGGCCAGTCCGGGTCCCGCTTGTAGAACGACCGGATGTCGACGAAGCTCTTGCCCGGTGCGATCGCGTCGCCGTTGGGCATGTCGCCGGTCCAGCCGGGCGGCAGGTAGAGACCCTGACCCGTGCTGGCGTTGTAGACGTCGTCGAACCGCTGGTAGTCCTCACGGGTCTCGGAGGTCACCACGCCGCGCGCGTCGCGGTTGGCGTACAACGCGTCGATCAGGCCCTTCGCACCGGTCTTGGCCGGAGCGGAACCGGAGCGCGCCGCGTAGTACATGAGCGTCCGCGCGTACGCGGCCGCCACACCGACGTCCCGGCCCTTCTTGGTCACCGTGACGTGCAGGCCGGTGTTGGCGGCGGGCGACGACGGGTTCCACGTCGCCGGCGCCCCGCTCCAGGTCATGTCCGACGGGATCTCGAAAGAACCGCCGGTACCGAGGGTGGTGTTCGCCAGCGCCCACGGCACCCACTTGTCGAGCAGGGCCTTGGCCTTCGCGTTGCCGGTCGCGTAGTACAGCTCCGCGATCCGGTGCATCGACCAGACCTGCATGCCGAACCACTGGTTGGACGGCGGGTCGTGGTAGACGGGGTCGACGTCGTAGAACATGCCGTAGAACGTCGGCGTACCCGACGGCGGCGTCCCGTACGAGCCGTCCCAGCTGTTCGTCGCGCCGCCGGCGATGCCGCCCTCGGCCGACTGCAGCCACTGGTAGAACTCGAGCTGGCGGTCGAAGCTCTTCTGCCAGTCCGATACCGCGGACGGCGACCGCGGCTTGAGCTCGTTGACGTTGGTCAGCGCCCACGCCGCCATCGGGTTCTGGTAGCCGAAGTGGTTGTGGCTGGAGCCGATCCGCCACGACCAGCCGGCGTTCGGGTCGGTCGCGCCACCCCAGGCGTAGTACCAGGACATCAGGTAGTGCGCCGAGTCCTTGCCGGAGCCGGCCGCGCACGTCGAGGCGCCGACGCAGTTGCCGATCTTCTTGAAGTACTTGTCGAACATCGCGTAGCGCAGGTAGTCGCCCATCTTGGCCGCCTTGGCCACGGTGGCCGACACGTCGGCCGCCCGCCCCTGCTCGGTCGCCCAGGTGAGCGCCCAGTAGGCAGCCTCGATCGCCCGCGCGTCGGCGTCCGGCGCGTTGGTGTACTTCCACTGCTTGGCCGGCGCGTTCGACTCCTTGATGGAGATGTCCAGGAAGCCGGACGGCCCACCGAAGTTGAACGTGTCGCACGAGGGCTGCGGCACCGTCTCCCACACGGACTCCTGCGGACCCCGCTGGAACGTGTTGATGTACGCCGGCCGCGTGGTCCCGTCGCCGCACCGGCCGAAGCCGTAGGTGTTGTCGACGTCGAGGAGCCAGTGCATGCCGTAGATGTCGCCGGTGCCGTAGGTCGACTGCAGTTCGGACCGCAGCGGGTCCTGCCCGACGGACACGTTCGGCTGCAGCTGTGACGGGTACTGGCTGGGCAGGTTGTACTCGGCCGCGTACTGCGGCGTGCCGTTGACTCCGGCGGTGGCCTGGTCGTTGTGCGACGGGATGATGTAGCGCTCCATCACCGTCCAGGCGTTGTTGAACGGCGCCCAGTTCTCCGTCACTCGCCCGTACTGCGCCTCGAGCCAGATCCAGAAGCTGAACGCCTCCGAGGTGGTCTCGTGGCCGTGGTCCGGCGCCTCGACGATCAGAGTCTCGATCGAGTGGTACGGGACGCCCTCCTGGCTGAAGTACCCGGAGTTCTTGATCTTCCCGTACTGGTCGAGGAACCGGGTGATGTACTCGTTGTCCCCGGTCGCGCCGTCGTTGTCGACCTCGGTGACGGCGATCGCGACGGGCGCGTACCCCGTGGCGCTGGCGGTGACCGTCGCCGAGCCGCCCGCGGTGTCGGCGTCCTCGGCGGCCGAGATCGTCACCGGCACCCCGGTGCTCCAGTTGGAGCTGGTCAGCGTCACGCTGGTCGGCGAGACCGAGATGTCGGTGTCGCCGGTGCGGGCCAGCCCGACCGTGACCGAGGACGACGGCGCGGCACTGAGGGTCAGCCGGGTCGTCGACGTGCCGCCCTCGGCCACGGAGACCGAGGTCGGGTTGGCCCGCAGCACCGGACCGGTGGCCTGGGTGACGGTGAAGCTCGCCTCGTCGGTCGCCGTCAGGTTCGCGTTGTCATAGGCGCGGGCCTGCACGGTGTACGCGCCGGCGGGCAGGTCCTCCATCGTGTACCCGTACGGCGCCGTGGTGTCGGTGTTGACGAGCAGGCCGTTGCGGTAGAACTCGACCTTGGCGACGGTCCCGTCGGGGTCGCTCGCGGTCGCGGAGAGCGCGACGTCGGCCGGTGCCTCGAACGGGCCGGCGGGCACGCTGAGGTCCACTGTGGGTGGTTGCTGCTGCGGCGCGCCGCCGCAGGTGGTGCCGTTGACGGTGAACGCGGTCGGCCGGGGGTTGGTCCCGCTCCAACTGCCGTTGAAGCCGATGCCGGTCGAGCCACCGGTGGGCAGGTTGCCGTTCCACGGCATGCTGGTGGCGGTGACCTGGTTGCCGGTCTGGCTCCAGGTGGCCGACCAGCCCTGCGTCACCCGCTGGCTGCCGGGGAACGTGAAGCCGAGCGTCCAGCCGTTGATCGGGTCGCCGAGGTTGCGGATGGTCAGGTTCGCGGTGAAGCCGCCGGGCCACTCGTTGGCCGCGTACACGACGTCACAGGCGATGGCGGCCTGCGCCGGGCCGGCCGGCACGGCGACCGCGGCGGCGACCAGCGTGCCGGCGGACAGCAGCGCCAGGGCGCGTCTGAGTTTCATGGATCTCCTCGCGGAAGCAGGGATGGAGCGCGCGTCCTGCCCAGGACGCGTGCGCGAAACTCCCGGCCCGCGATAGTGACAGTCTTCCATGGGAGCGCTCCCGGAGGCAACACCCGCCTACGCTGGGTCGATGGACCGCGTCCTGGGCGGGGTGCTCCTCGTCTTCGCCGTCGCGGCCCTCCTGATCGGGGTGGGTCCCGAACCGGCCATCACGTCATGGTCGGCGCAGGCGGTGCTGGAGGGCATCTTCGCGGTGCTGGCGTGGCGGCTGTGGCGCCGCCGGCGGGCGGATCCCCTCTGCCGCCGGTTCTGGGGCCTGGCCGCCATCGCCGGCGTGCTGAAGACCGCCGGCGGGGTGGTCCGCGCGGTCGACTTCGCCATCGAGCCGGCCACCGCCAGCGCCCACCGCACCGTGCCGACCCTGCTCGTCTCGGTGGGCTCGTTGGTCCTGCTCTACTTCCTGCTGAGCCGGCCACCCGACCTCGTCGGGCGCGAACGCCTGCGGCTCTGGCTCGACGCCGCCACGGTCCTGGTCGCGACCTCGGTCTTCGTCTGGACCATCGCGCTGTTCGGCGGTGCGCAGGCGACCGACGCGAGCGAGCTCGCCTGGACGGTCGTCGGCTCGGTCATCATGATCGTCTCGGTGTTCGCGATCGTCCGCCTGCTGATGACCCGCGAGGCGCCGTTCACCCGCGGCACGGGGATCATCCTCGCCGTCGCCGTCGCCCTCTTCGGGGTCGAGCACGCGCTCAACCCCCAGCTGGCCGCCGCGGACTCCCGGGGGATCTACGTGCTCCGGCTGCTGCCGCCGCTCGTGCTGGCCCTGGCGCCCTGCGTCGAACGGATCCAGGGCACGCTGAGCCGCACGGTCGGGCCGCCCCGGCGGGTGCGGGTGACGGCGCGGCTGCCGTTCGTCGCGGTGGCTGCCACCCAGCTCATGCTGGTCATCCAGCTGCCGATCGAGGGCCTCAACATCCGCAGCTGGGGCACGGTGGTCGGCTCGGTGGTGCTCACCGCGATCGTCGCGGCCCGCCAGAGCGTGGTGCTGACGGAGAACGAGCGGCTGGTGCGCCGGCTCGACGAGAGCATCGAGGCGCTCGGCCGGCAGGAGGAGAAGCTGCGGCACGCGGCCAACCACGACCACCTCACGGGCCTCGCGAACCGGGCGTTCTTCGACCACCACGCCCAGCGGCTCGGCAACGGCGATCCCGGTCGCGGCCGGGCCGTGCTGCTGCTCGACCTCAACGAGTTCAAGATGATCAACGACACCTTCGGCCACGCCGCGGGCGACGACCTGCTGAAGATGACCGCGACCCGGCTGCGGCGCAGCGTACGCCCGGCCGACACCGTGGCCCGCCTGGGCGGCGACGAGTTCAGCGTGCTGCTGGCCGACGCCTCGGCCGAGGACGCCGTGTCCGCCGCGCACCGCATCCTCGGCGCGCTCGGCAAGCCGGTGCGCATCGACGGCCGGACCCTGCGGCCCTCGGCGAGCGTCGGCATCGCGGCGAGCGGCGTCAAGCCGTTCGAGGCGCTCCTGCGCGACGCCGACGAGGCGATGTACGAGGCGAAGCGCCGCAGCTCAGGCTTCTACCTCCACCCGGACTCGGCGGCCTGACCGTGGACCGCGTGCTGGGGGGTGCGCTCCTGCTCTTCGTGGCGGCCGCGCTGGTCGTCGGCTGGGGGCCGGCCCCCGGCGTCACGTCCTCGGCCGCGCAGGCCGTCCTGCTGGCCGGCTTCACCGCGCTGTCCTGGCAACTGGCCCAGCGCCAGGGGCAGCCCGCCCGGCGGCGGCACTTCTGGGAGGTCGCGGCCGTCGGCGGCCTGGTCCTCGCGGCGGGCGCGGTGCTGCGGTCGGTCGAGGCGGTGGGCGACCCGGCGAACGCCACCGCCATCCGCACCGTGCCGGGGATCCTGGTCGCCGCGGGCACCGGCATACTCCTGGCGTCCATGCTGGCGCGCCCATGGCGACTGCCCCGCGCGGACCGCGCACAACTGTGGCTCGACGTGGTGATCGTGCTGATCGGCGCGGCGGTCGCCATCTGGGTCGTCACGATGATCGGCCGCAGCGAGGCCGACCGGCCGCACCAGGCGCTGTGGGCGATCGTGGGTGCGGTGATCCTCTCGGTGGCCGCGTTCACCCTCGTGCGGATGGTGTTCACGCGGTCCGCGCCGGTCCGCGCGCTCGCCGGCGTGACGCTGGCGCTGGCCGTCGCGTTGTTCGGCGTCGACCGCGCGCTCAACGCGGAGATCCTCCACGCGCCGGACATCCGCGCCATCCTGGTCGCCCGGATGGTCCCCGCGCTGCTCCTGGTCGCGGGCGCGCGGTTCGACCAGCTCCGCCGCCCGCCCGCTCGCCTGCGACCGCGGGCGCGGCGGTCCGGCGCCCAGCTGCCCTTCGTGGCGGTCATCGCGACCCAGGCGGTCCTGATCGTCGAGCTGGCCGTCAACGGCCTCGCCATCCGCACCTGGGGCGCGCTCGCGGGTTCGGTCGCCGTCACGACGCTGGTCCTGATCCGCCAGCACGTCGTCCTCGCGGACAACGACCGGTTGGTCGCCCGCCTCGACGACACGGTCGAGGTGCTGGCGGGGCAGGAGGAGCGGCTGCGGTACGCCGCCAGCCACGACCACCTCACCGGCCTCGCCAACCGCGCGCGGTTCGACGAGGTGGCCGGCCGCCACAGCGGCACCCACGACGGCGGCCGGGCGGTGCTGCTGCTCGACCTCGACGAGTTCAAGCAGGTCAACGACACGTACGGGCACCACGCCGGCGACCACCTGCTGCGGGTGACGGCCGACCGGCTCAAGGGCTGCGTCCGCGGCACCGACACGGTGGCCCGGCTGGGTGGCGACGAGTTCAGCGTGCTGCTGCCCCACGCGTCCAGGGCGGACGCCGTGGAGACGGCGCACCGGATCCTCGGCGCACTGCGGGTGCACGTCCGGATCCACGGCCGGACCGTGCGACCGTCCGCCAGCATCGGCATCGCGACCAGCGGCACGCGCCCGTTCGAGGCCCTGCTGCGCGACGCGGACGCGGCGATGTACGAGGCCAAGCGGCGCAACTCCGGCTTCCACGTCGCGGACGCGGATATCTGAAACTTTCGATCATGTCGTGGGGGTTTCCCGCGCGCTGCCGGACAGCTACAGTCTGACCAACGTCGATGGGAGCGCTTCCATTGATGGACATCAGAGTAGGCCGGCGACGGGCCAGCCCGGACTCCGTCGCCGGTCTCCGCTCCCCCTCGAGAGGAGGTGGAACCACCG
>NZ_JBFAIU010000392.1:0-6358 GCF_040654855.1 Asanoa sp. NPDC050611 | reverse complement strand
ACCGGCGACGTGTTCGGGTCGCTGCGCTGCGACTGCGGCCCCCAGCTGTCCGCGGCGCTCGCCCGGGTGGCGCAGGAGGGGCGCGGTGTCGTGCTCTACATGCGCGGCCACGAGGGCCGGGGCATCGGGCTGCTGCACAAGCTGCAGGCCTACCAGCTGCAGGACATGGGCCGGGACACCGTGGACGCCAACCTCGACCTGGGCCTGCCCGCCGACGCCCGCGACTACGGCACGGGCGCGCAGATCCTCTACGACCTGGGCGTGCGCTCGATGCGCCTGCTCACCAACAACCCGGCCAAGCGGGCCGGCCTGGAGGGCTACGGGCTCACCATCGTGGGCCGCGAGGGCCTGCCGGTGCGCCCGCACCCGGAGAACGTCCGCTACCTGCGGACCAAGCGCGACCGAATGGGACACCTGCTCGACGCGCTCGACGACGTCGACCTTGCGGAGGGATTCTGATGGCCGGTTTCGGCGAACCCGATGTGGCCACCGTGGACGCGGCCGGCCTGACGGTGGGCATCGTCGCCGCCCGCTGGCACGCGGAGCTGACCGACCACATGGTCGACCGGGCGGTGGCCGCGGCCAAGGCGTCGGCGGTCACGGACGTCGCGGTCGCCCGGGTGGCGGGCTCGGTGGAGATCCCGGTGGTGGCACAGGCGCTGGCGAAGAAGTACGACGTGGTGGTGGCCCTGGGCGTGGTGATCCGGGGCGCGACGGCGCACTTCGACTACGTCTGCCAGTCGGTGACCGAGGGCCTGACCAGGGTCGCGCTCGACGCGGGCAAGCCGGTCGCGCATGGCGTGCTCACGGTCAACACGCTGGAGCAGGCCCAGGACCGCGCGGGCCTGCCGGGCTCGGCCGAGGACAAGGGCTGGGCGGCGACGATCGCCGCGCTCGACGCGGCCCTGGCCATCCGGGCCGTCTAGAGGTCGAGAACCACTTCGCCGCGGGGGCGGGAGCAGCAGATCAGGGCGTTGCCCGGGCCCGGTGGCTCCAGCGGGTCCGGGTCGTAGTCGAGGTCGCCCGACAGCAGGCCCGTCTCGCAGGTGTGGCAGACGCCCGTGCGGCAGGACCAGCGGGTCGGCACGTCGCACGCCTCGGCCAGTTCGAGCAGCGAGCGGCCGTCGTCGGACATCGGCACGGTCAGGCCGCTGCGGGCGAACGTGACCGCCGGGCCGGTGCCGGGCGGGCCCGGCGGTGGGTGCGGCTGGCGGCGGGTCTCGCCCGTGACGCCCGGGTTGATCGCCGAGCGGGAGGCGAACAGCTCCACGCGTACGCGGTCGGGCTTCATGCCCGAGTCGACCAGTGCCGCCCGCATGTCGTCCATGAACGAGTCCGGACCGCAGACGTACGCGTCGGCCTCCGTCGGCATCGCCAACGCGTCCAGCGCGGCCGCGGTGAGCCGCTGGTCGACCGCGTAGAAGACGTGCTCGTGGGCGTTCGGCAGGCTCGCGATCAGGTCCCGGGCCTCGGCGGCGAACGGGTGGTGGCGCGGGTCGTGCGCGGCGTGCACCCACCAGATCTCGCGCTGGTCGTGGTCGGCCGCCAGCCGGTGCAGCATGGCCAGCACGGGCGTGACGCCGATGCCCGCCGAGATCAGCAGCACGGGGTCGGTGCCGGTGGCCAGCAGGAACTCGCCCCGCGCGGCACCGACGTCCAGCAGCGTGCCCGGCCGCAGGGTGCCCTCCTGCAGCAGGCCGCTGACCGCGCCGTGCTCCTCGCGCTTGACGCTGATCCGGTACGCGGCCGGGTCCGACAGCGAGTAGGAGCGCACGGGCGCGGGCGTGCCGGCGCCCGGGAACCGCAGCGTCAGGTACTGACCGGCGGCCGGCACGGGCAGCGGCTTGTCGTCGGCCGCGGCCAGGTAGATCGAGGTGACCGACGCCGTCTCCGGCACCACCCGGGTGACCCGCAGCGAGCGGAAGCCCGTCCACGGCGGCTTCCGGCCGGTCGGGATCGGCGCGAGGCCGCCGCCACCGGAGAGCACGTCGTGGAACGAGGCCTGCCAGCCGGGGCTCAGCGCCGGGATGTCGAGCGCGTCGCGGATCCGGTCGTGGTCGGGGTCCGGCAGGTACAGCAGGGCGTCCACCTCGGCGACGCTCACCCGGTGCGGGCCGACCCGGGTCCGGGTGATCTCGTCGCCGGCGCCCACCTGACCTTCGGTGATCACCCGCAGGTAGAAGCCGGGACGGTGGTGGGCGACCAGCAGCGCGGGCAGTTTCGGCTGGCCCAGCCGCATGCCGACGCGGAAGCACGTGACCCGCGGCTGGGTGACCTCGAACTCGGCGTCGCCGATCCGGTAGCGGTCGCCGATGTGCACCTCGTCGTCAGCCAGCCCGTCGACGGTGAAGTTCTCGCCGAACGCGCCGAAGCCGCCGAGGTCCTGGTCGAAGAACGCGGACCAGTGCGCGTACGAGTCGGTCTGGTAGACCAGCACCGCCCGCTGCTCCCCGCCGTGCCCGGCGAGGTCGCCCTGGCCGTCGCCGTCGATGTTGAGCCGACGCACCATCCGGCGCCCCTCGACCGGCGCCTTCCACACTCCGGTGTGGACCGTCCGGCCCTGCCACCGCACGTCCTTGGGCAGGCCGACGTTGACCGACAACAGGGTCGCCATGGCCGCTCCTCCTCTCGCCAACGTAGATCGGTGGCAGCGGCCCGACAACGGGTGTCACCGCCGCCGGTCCGCTCGGCCTGGTTCCGCTCGAGTCCCACATGTCACACCAGCCGCTCCCAGTCCCATCGCGCGCCTCTCTAGCTAACGCATAACTCGACATTAAAAGCATTAGCCGACGGCGCGCAAGCGGTTCCGTGGGAAACTCGCGGTTGTCTCACCTAATGGATAGGCTGAAGCTGTGAGCATCAGTCTGGCCGACGTCCAGCGGGCCGGCTTCCCGATGGGCGGCGAGCCGGTGGTGGCGCTCGACCTGGTCGACACCGAGATGCTCATGACCGACCCGCCGCAGGACCTGATCGCCGACCGCGCCGCCGCACAGGCGTGGTGGGGATTGCAGTCGGGGCGCCTGCCGGGCGGCCCCGCGCCGAGCCTGGCGGCCACGCGGACCCTGCGCACCGCGCTGCGCGACCTGTTCGACGCCCA
Source organism: Asanoa sp. NPDC050611 (assembly GCF_040654855.1). Taxonomy (NCBI): domain Bacteria; kingdom Bacillati; phylum Actinomycetota; class Actinomycetes; order Micromonosporales; family Micromonosporaceae; genus Asanoa; species Asanoa sp. NPDC050611. The sequence continues at coordinate 3,261 of NZ_JBFAIU010000392.1, read as the reverse complement.
CCTGACGGACCGCCTTCCGCCGGCCGGCGCCCTGGACGAGGTCAACGCCGCGGCCGCCGCCGTGCCGACGAGCCTGCGGCTCCACCTGGCCGACGGCGGCTATCGCGAGGACGTGCACTGGCACACCGACCGCGGCGGCAATGCGGCGCTGGCGGCTACCGCACGGGGCGCGATCGAGCTGCTCGCCGACCCGGCCCGGCTGGCCCGGCTGCGCCGCTGCGCCAACGCCGCCTGCTCGATGCTGTTCCTCGCCGAGACCACCCGCCGCCAGTGGTGCACGCCCAACATCTGCGGCAACCGCGCCCGGGTCGCCCGCCACTACGAGCGGACACACAAGCGGAGCTAGGTTTGGAGATCGCGTCCCGAAGGGGGTGGCAGGCGATGAACCCCGACCGGCCGGTCACCGAAGTGATCGGTGCGACCTGTGACAACCGGCCGGACACGGTCGCGTTCGTCCGTGACCTGTTCGGGCGCCTGGGCGAGAAGTGGCCCATGCGGGTGCTGGACGTCCTCGCCAACGGGCCGACCCGGTTCACGGCCCTGATGGCGGCGGAGCCCGACATCTCGCACCGGGTGCTCACGGCGACATTGCGCACTCTGCAGAGCGACGGGATGATCCGCCGCACGGCGTACGCCGAGACGCCGCCGCGCGTCGAATACCAGCTCACCGACCTGGGCGAGAGCTTCCTGGCCCACGCGCACACGATGGTGGCGTGGGCACAGGACCACCAGAGCGAGATCGAGCTCAACCGGCTAGGCGGTCAACACCAGTGAGCCGGTGCTGCGCCGCGACTCCAGGTCGCGGTGCGCGTCGGCGACCTCCGTCAGCTTGTACGTCGTGAACCGTGGCGCCGGCCCGCCGGACAGCAGCGCGAACAGCTCGTCCGCGATGGCCTGCCGCTCGGCCGGATCCGGCACGGTGCCACCCAGGTCGGGCGTGCTGACGCGGACGCGCTTCGCGGCGACCGACCGCTCGTCGAGGTCGGCCGGTCCGGACGAGTTCCCGAACCGCACCAGGCTGCCGCCCTCGGCGACCGCCCGCAGCGACAGGTCCGCCGTCGCGGCGCCCACGCCGTCGAGGACCGCCGTGACACCGCGCGAACCGGTGCGGCGCAGCACCTCGGCGGCGAGGTCTCCGGAGCCGAGGACCAGCACCGGGTCGGCGCCGGCCGCGCGGGCCGCCGCGACCTTGGCCGGCGAGCCGACTGTGCCGATCACGGCGACGCCCCTGGCTGTGGCCCAGCGGGTGATCAGCGAGCCGACACCGCCCGCCGCCGCGTGCACCAGGGCGACGTCGCCGGCGGAGAGTCGTGCCACCCGGTCGACCAGGGCGCCGGCGAGCAGGCCCTTGGTGGTGACCGCGGCGGCCAGCTCGAACGGCACGTCGTCGGGCAGGCGCAGCAGCATCGCGGCCGGGACGATCCGTTCCTCGGCGTACGCGCCCGGCACGAGCGTGTAGGCCACGCGGTCACCCGGCGCGAAGCCGGTGACGCCCGGGCCGACCGCCGCCACCTCGCCGGCGCCCTCGACGCCGAGCGTGAGCGGGAAACCCGGCCCGGGGATCGCGCCCGCGCGGAACGCCAGGTCGATGAAGTTCACACCGATCGCGTGCTGGTGCAGGCGCACCTCGCCCGGTCCTGGTTCGCCGACGGTCTCGTGCTCGACCGTGAGCGCCTCCGGGCCCCCGTACGCGTGCTGGTGAATGACGATGCTCATGGTTCGCTCCTTTCTCAGACGCCCTTGCGGGCGAGGTAGCCGAAGGCGGCGGCGGCCACCGCGGTGACGCCGGCCGCGACGAACAGCGTGGACACGCCCGCGGAGTCGACGACGACTCCGCCCAGCCCGGCCCCGATCGCGATGGCGAGCTGCAGCACGGAGATCAGCACCGCCGAGGACGCCTCGGGCGCGTGCGGGGTCGCGCTGAGCATGTGCGTCTGCAGGGCCAGCGGCACGAGTCCCCATAGCGCACCCCAGGCGACGAGCGCGATCGCGACCACGCCCGCGAGGCCCGCCAGCGCGGGCAGCAACGCGAGGATCGCGCCGAAGGCCAGCGCGGCGCCGGCGAACGTCACCATGTGGTCGCGTTCGACCAGCCGCGGGCCGGCCAGGTTGCCGATGATGCCGGCGACGCCGTACCCGATGAAGAACAGGCTCGCGACGCCGGAGCTGAGCCCGACCCGCTCCGCCAGGTACGGCGTGATGAACGTCGACGCGGCGAACTGGCCGACGGTCGCGACCGTGCCGGCGACGAGGATCGCCCGCGCGACCGGCACCCGGAACACGGCGCGCAGGTGCGCCAACGTCATCCGTCCGGCCGCGACGATGCGCGGGAGCACCGCGAACTCGGCCGCGACGATGAGGCCGGTGACCGCGGCGGCGGCCGCGAACGTCTCGCGCCAGCCGAGCAGCGCGCCGAAGAACTGGCCGGCCGGCAGGCCGATCACGGTGCCGGTGGACAGGCCGGCGAGGATCACGGCGGTCGCCCGGGTGCCGGCACGTTGCCCGACGAGCCGGAAGCCGAGCGGCGGCACGACCGCCCAGAAGCCGCCGATCGCGATCCCGAGGAAGACGCGCGCGACCAGCAGGATGCCGAAGTTCGGTGCGATCGCCGCGAGCGCGTTGGAGAGCAGGACGAGGGCGCCGAGACCGATGACCATCGGCCGGCGGTCGAGTCTTCGCGCGGCGACGATCACCAGCGGGGCGGCGACCGCGGCGCTGAGACCGGGCACGAGCACCATGAGGCCGGCCGTGCCCAGCGAGACGTGCAGCTCGCCGGCGACGAGCGGCAGGAAGCCGACCGGCAGGAACTCGGTGGTCACGATGATGCCGGCCGCGAACGCGAGCACGAGGACGGCGAGCCACGACCGCCTGGTCGCCACCGCGCGCTCGGCGATGGTCGTCGTGATGGTGGCCATGGCGGTTCCCCCGTTGTCGTTCGGTGCCTTCACCTAGCGACAACGTGGGGTTCCGACGCCCTGATCCCACTCAAGATCACGCACTTTTTAGTGCGTGACTAACCAAAAGGTGCCTGCTCAGCGCAGCTCGGCGGGCAGCGGCTTCGCGTGCAGCACGACGAGGCCCGCCACCGCGCGGGTGAGCGCGACGTACAGCCGCGCCAGGCCGCGTGGCTCGGCGGCCACGATGTCGGCGGGCTCGACCACGATCACGTGGTCGTACTCCAGGCCCTTGACCAGGCTGGCCGGCACGACGGTGACGCCGGGCAGGTCGAGCCGCGCGGCCGTGTCGTCCGCCGCGACGACC
>NZ_JBFAIU010000391.1:0-6393 GCF_040654855.1 Asanoa sp. NPDC050611 | reverse complement strand
AGACGCTCTACAAGACGTTTATCGGCTCCGACTTCGTGCTGGAGGGCAAGAAGGCCGGCGAGTGGGTCAAGCAGGAGTTCGGCAGCGCGAGCGGGCGCCGGTGGGCAGGCTGTTGAGCGACATCAGCCACAGCGACGACCAGGTGCCGGGGGCCGAGGGCATCAGGATCCGCGCCTCGAAGTAGCCGTACTGGTAGGCGATGCCCGTGCCGTCGGTCCGGGCCGAGGACAGGTTGCCGGTGAAGTACTGGCGGCCCCAGCCCATCGGGTCGACGTAGCCGGGCGGGGTCTTGGACGCGCGGATGCGGAGATATTCGTTCGAGAGCGTCGCGAACGGGTTGTACGGCCCAGTGAAGTCGGCGAAGATGCCGTCGCCGAACTCGGTGCCGTTGGGTCCGTCCGGCTTGGCGCTGGCATAGGTGGCGCCGGCGCCGGTACGCGAAATTGACAGCGACCCGTCGAAGTCGTCGACGAACGCGAGCGACTTACCGCCCGCCGCCGCCGGTACGCCCGCCGGAGCGCCCTCGTTCCACGACGTGCCGCCGGTGTTGTGCAGCTGGAGATAGGCGGTGTCGGTGACCGTGAAGGTGCCGCTGCCCTCCACGCCGTCCCAGGCGTCGATCAGCACGGCGATCGGCCCGCGCGGGTACTCGCTGGCCGGGAACGTCAGCGTCGCGTAGCCGGTGGCGTCGGGCGCGACGTTCTGGAACCGCCGGTCGTAGCCCTTCGCGTCGGGGTGGGCGGCGTCCGGCTGGTGCCAGGAACGGGCCCACACGTTGCCCATGCCGGGTGCGCAGATCCGGATGGTGACGTTGGCGCCCGACACCGTCGCACCGTACGCCGGGTCGAGCACGCTGACCTTGTGCATGGGATAGATCCCGGCCGGGCAGTCACCGGTCGGTGGCGGGCCGCCCTCGCCGTACGCCTCGAACTCGGCGAGCCCGACGGCGGCCCAGCTGCCGGGCGTGACCGCGGTGACCGTGAACTGCACCCAGGTGACCGAACGCGCGGCGAAGTTCACGGTGGCGGGCGTCTGGCCGTCCTCCGGCAGCGCGCCGACGGAGACGGTCGAGCCGTCGCTGAACGACAGCGTGCCGCCCAGGATGTTGCTGGTGAACGTGAACGATCGGTCGTAGAGCTTGACCTGGCTCAGCGTCTGTGGTGACGACCAGGTGAGCCGCAGCCAGACACCGTTCTGTTGCTCGTTCGAGGCCCACTCGTCGGCAGGCGTGGTGATCACCGGGATGACGCCGTCGTTGGCACCGGCCGGGGTGTAGCCGGCGGCGGAGGAGATGGCGGTGGCGGTGGCGGCCAGGGCGAGGTTCTCGCCGTCGGCGGACGCGGGTGTGGCGACGGCGAACGTCGCCGTCAGGGCGAGGGCGGCCACGAGGGCCGTTCGGGCACGGTGCATCGGAGCTCCCTTGGTTGGGCGAGGCGGGGGAGACGGGACACACGAGCGGGGCGTGAGCGGACTACCGGTTGCTGCCGGTCAGCGTCATGCCCTTGATGATCGAGCGCTGACCGACCACGAAGACGATCAGCACCGGGATCGTCGCCACCGCGGCGGCGGCGATCATCACGGGGAAGTTGGTCGTGTACGTGCCGCGGAACTGGTTGACCAACAACGGCACCGTGAACTTGTCCTGCGAGCTGAGGAAGATCAGCGGCTGCAGGAAGTTGTTCCACTGGGCCATGAACGTGAAGATGGCCAGCGCCGCGAGCGGCGCCCGCAGCAGCGGCAGCACGATGTGCCAGAAGATGCGCAGCCGGTTCGCGCCGTCGATGGTCGCGGCCTCCTCGATCTCGCGCGGGATGCCGCGGACGAACTGGCGCAGCAGGAACACCGCGAACGCGTTGAACAGCGCGTTGGGCACGATGATGGACAGGTGCGAGTCGAGCCAGCCGAGCTCCCGCATCAGCAGGTAGACCGGGATGATGGTGAGCTGGTACGGCACCATCATGGTGGCCAGGAACACCACGAACAGCGGCTCCCGCAGCCGGAACCGCACCCGGGCGAAGGCGTACGCGGCCATGGCCGAGGTGAGCAGGGTGCAGACCACGACGCTGCCGGAGATGACGAACGAGTTGAGATAGGCCCGCCCGAACGGCAGCGCCGTCCACGCCGTCGTGAAGTTGTCCCACACCACCGGGTCCGGCAGCCACTTCGGCGGTATGACGAAGACCTGCGGCAGGTCCTTGAAGGCGCTGAGCACCATCCAGACGAAGGGTGCCGTCATAAGCACCGCGCCGGCCACGAGGAACAGATGCTTGAGCACGCGCACGTCTACTCCTCGTAGTGCACGAAGCGGCGTTGCATCCGCAGCTGCACCAGGGTGATCGCCAGCAGGATGGCGAAGAGCACGACGGCCACCGCCGCGCTGTCGCCGAACCGGAACTGGGTGAAGGCCAGGTCGTAGATGTCGTATACGAGCGTGTAGCTGGCGTCGCCGGGCCCGCCGCGGGTCATCGTGAACGCGATGTCGAACACCTGGAACGACCCGATGAAAGACATGATGGCCAGGAACAGGATGGTGGGCGAGAGCATCGGCAGCGTGACGTGCCAGAACCGGCGCACCGGCCCGGCACCGTCCACCGTGGCCGCCTCAACATATTCCTTGGGCACCGCCTGCAGTCCGGCCAGGAAGATCACCATCGTGAAGCCGAGGCCGCGCCAGATGCTGACGAGCGCGATCGCCGGGATCACCGTGCGGGTGTCGACCAGCCAGTTCGGCGGGTCCAGGCCGATGTTCCGCAGGTAGGCGTTGATCGGCCCGAACTCGCCGTTGAGCAGCCACAGCCACACGACGGAGACCGCCACGGAGCTGGTGACCACCGGCGCGAAGTAGAAGAGCCGGTAGAGCACCCGCCCGCGTACGGTGTGCAGCGCCAGCGCGACCAGCAGGGCGCAGGTCAGCTCGCCGGGCACGAGCAGCACCGTGAAGAACAGGGTGTTGCGCAACGAGACCAGGAACGTCTCGTCGGTCAGCTGTCGGGCGAAGTTGTCGAGTCCGACGAACGTCGGTTCGCTCAACCCGTCCCACTTGGTCAGGCTCAGGCCCATCGCGAACAGCAGCGGCCCGACCACGAACACCACGAGCCCGACGAGCTGCGGGCCGAGGAAGAACAGCGCCCAGCCGCGCTCGCTCCACCGCCGGGCCCGCCGGTCGCGGTCGTGGTCGGACGGTGGCCGGGCGGGCGCCGGCGGCGTGGCCGGCGCCCGCTGTTCGAGGGCCGTCATCAGTTCAGCTGGCCCTTCTCGATCGCCGGGTTGGCGAGCGCGGCGATGGCCTGCAGTCCGGTCTTCGCGTCACCGTTCTTGGCGAACATCTCGTCGAAGGCGCGTTGGATGGCGGCGCTCAGGCCGGGCACCCGCGCCTCCTCTACCGGCAGCGGGAACGCCGTCGTCTGCGCGTCGGTGAAGTACTTCGCGTGCTTGGGGTAGCCGCCCTGGGTCACCACCGCGTCGGCGCCCTTTATGGACGGCACCGAGACGCCGCCGTCACCCAGCCGGAACGTCTGGCCCTCGACCGAGCCGTACTCGGTGAGGAACTTGAACGCGGCGTCCTGGTTCTTGGCCTTCTTGTTGATGGTCATGAACGCCGTGTAGGTCGCGGTGACCGCCATCTTCCCGTCGACGCTCGGCCGGTGGACGACGTCGGTCTCGAGTGAGGAGATCTTCGAGTACTGCGGCACCACCCACCGGCCCTCGGTGGTGAACGCGAGGTTGTTGGCCATGAACAGCGAGTCCTGGCCCTGCCCGGCCGGCACGTTCAGCACGTGGTAGCAGGCCTTGGCCTTGACCAGATCGACCAGCCACTGCAACGCCTCGACCGAGGTGGCGTCGTCCTGGGCGACGAACGTGCCGTCCTGGTAGACCGTGCCGCCGAAGCAGGTCAGCCACGGGTAGAGGTCGTACCAGCTGGACCCGACGACGAACGCCTTGACGCCGGAGGCGACGACCTTGTCGATGGTGTTCTGGAAGTAGTCGCGGGTCCACTTGCCCGCCTCGAACGTGGCCGACGGCTCCTCGGCGACGCCCGCCGTCCGCAAAACCTTGGTGTTGTACCACATCAGGCTCGGGTTGGCGTCGGTCGTGATCCCGAAGTACCTGCCGTCCTTGGTCTTGGCCGCACCCCACGCCTCGGCGCCGAAGTCCGACGTCTTGGTCTTGCTGTCCGCGCCGTCGAGCAGCGGTCCGAGCTCCACGACCGCGTTGGACTCGATGAGCTTGGCCATGAAGTCGTCGGTGGCGGCGATGATGTCGGGCGCGTTGCCGCCGACGAGCTGGGTGAGGATCTTCTCCTTGTACGAGTCGACGGGCGTCAGCGCCATCGAGATCTTCCCGGCGGCGGAGTTGGCGGCGTTGAACTTGGCGACGAACTCGTCGGCCTTCTTCATCTCCTCGGGGCTGCCCCAGGCGGAGAAGACCATGTCGACCGGGCCGCTGGCGCCGGTGTCGTCGTCGCCGCAGGCGGCCAGGGCGCCCGCGCCGAGGACGGGAAGAGCGAGAGCGGAGGTGGTACGCAGAACGGAGCGCCGGGTCAGGCCGGTGTGCGTCATTGTGGTGGCTCCTCAGGGGTGGGTATGACGTCGAGGACGGCGTTGCCGCCGCCGGGGGAGTGGTCGGGGCCGATCGTCACGGTGATGCCGGCCGCCAGTTCGGCGCCGGTGCGGCGCTGTTCGCCGCCGGTCCAGAGATCGCGGACGCGGAACGTGCCGGTCGGGTCGAAGCCGGCGCGCGCGGGATCGAGGGCCAGCCGCACCGGCACCGCGATGTCGGTGTCGTTGCCCGCGACGAGGATGGCCCGGTGGCCCCGGCGCAGGCGCGCGTACGGGACCAGTGGGGCGTCGGGGGAGTCGAGCGCGACCATCTCGTTCTCCCACCGGTCACAGTGGAGCAGGTCGCGGTTGGCGCGCCGGATGGCGAACATCCGGCTGACGTCGGCGTGGAAGGCGCGCTTCGCCGGGTCGTCGTCGAGCTGCTGCCAGGGCACCTGACAGCCGTAGAGCCAGCCGCCGGGTCCGCCGGCGCCGAACAGGCCCCGGCGCACCGCGGGCAGGCTGACCTGTGCGGCGTCGAACTCCTCGCCCGCGAACCACAAGGGGATGCGGTGGCTGAACGCCGCGCCGTAACCGAACCACGCGCGGCTGCCGCGTACCCGGTAGTGGTTGCCGGGCCTGGCCGACCAGCCCTCGTCGTGGCAGCTGAGCTGGACGGTGCGGAACCGGTCGCCGGTGCCGTCCCACTCCGCGGCGACATCGGGGCTCAGTGACGGCCAGTCGTTCTGCGCGAGGTGGTAGCGCTCGCGCTCGCACATGATGACGATCGGGTGGCCGGCCTTGGCGCAGGTGGCGGCGATCTCGTCCCACAGCTCGGCGCTGCCGAGCCCCAGGTCGACGCGGAACCCGTCGACGCCGTGCTCCGTCACGTAGGACGTCCAGAGCTTCACCCACCACGCCCGGAACTCGGCGTTGCGGTAGTCGAAGTCGACCATGCCCCACGAGCCGTGCGCCAGGAACCAGTCGGGGTGGTCGGCCACCAGCGGGCTGTCGCGCAGCACGCCGTGGCTGACGACCTCGAGGATGACCCGGACGCCGTGGGCGTGTGCGGTGTCGACCAGGTGGCGAAAGTCGGCAGCGTCGCCCAGCCGAGCGTCGAAGACGTCGAACCGGCGCACCGCGTACGCGCTCCAGACGCCGTAGAAGTGGTCGGTCGCCTCGTTGTAGCCGGCCAGCCAGATGGCGTTGGCGCCGGTGGCGGCGAGATAGGGCATGCGTTGCGCGGCGCTGCGGAACGTGCCGCTGCCGTGCCCGTCGCCGGCGCCGTCGGGCGAGGTGAACCCGCGCGGGTTCAGCTCGCAGATGGCCAGGTCGCGCACCCACGCCGGGGCCGGGAACCGGTCCGGGTTCTCGATGGGCAGCAGTTCGACGTCGTGGTCCATCACATGACCCCGTGCTTCGCGTACGTCTCGGCGATGGTGCGGCCGCCGGCGAGCTCGGCCCGCACGGTGTCCTCGATGCCGGCCTTGGTCTCGGCGGCGGCGATGACCCGCTCGGCCCGCGCGGCCGGCACGACTACGACGCCGTCGACGTCGGCCAGGATCAGGTCGCCGGGTTCGATCCGTACCCCGCCGACGGTGACGGGCACGTTCCGCGCGACCGCGTCGAGCCGCCCGGCGGAGTCGGCCGGATGCGTCCCGCGGGCCCACAGCGGGAAGCCGCGGCGGCGGATCGCCGCGACGTCGCGGCTGTAGCCGTCGACGATCGCGCCGACGCACCCGTTGACCACGGCCCGCGTGGTGAGCCAGTCGCGGACGAGCCGGTCGGCGCGCTCGGCGAGGTCCGGCGTCGGCCGGGCCAGCGCCGGCTCCAGCAGCGCGGCGCCCGCCGGATG
>NZ_JBFAIU010000390.1:0-6422 GCF_040654855.1 Asanoa sp. NPDC050611 | reverse complement strand
GTCGGCCGAGCCAGGTCGTCGACGGCGTGCTGCTCGACGACGGTGGGTCGCCGGGCTCGCCGTGGCCTGCCGGCCCGAGCCGCGTGCTGCTCGACGACGGTGGGGCGCCGGGCTCGCCGTGGCCTGCCGGCCCGAGCCAGGTCGTGGACCGCGTGCTGCTCGATGACGGTGGGGCGCCGGGCTCGCCGTGGCCTGCCGGCCCGAGCCACGTCGTCGACCACGTGCTGCTCGATGACGGTGGGTCGGCGCGCCCGCTGTGGCCCGGCGGCCCGAGCCACGTCCTCGACCTCGTCGGTGCGCGCACGGTTGTCGACTCGCTGCGCCTCGTGAGTCGGGGCGGGACGGTCTGCGTGGCCGGCTCTCTCAGCGGCTGGCTGATCCGGGAGTTCGAGCCGATCGCGATGATCCCGTCCGGAACCCGGCTCACCGCCTTCCACAGCGACGACGCCAAGGGCCGCGCGGGCACGGCGGTGCTTCAGCGGGTGGTCCGCAAGGTCGAGGCCGGTCTGTATCGGCCGAACATCGACCGGGTGTTCGGCCTGGACGACATCGTCGCGGCCCACCGGCACATGGAGACCAACCAGGCGGCCGGCAAGGTGGTCCTGGTTACCGGCTCGTGATCATCTCGGGATGCGCCGGCCCTTGGCGTCGGTCAGGCGGCGGCGCAGGTCGTCGCGCACGTCCATGATCGCGGCGTGCAGGTCGTCCTCGGTCGACGTCGTGACGATCTTGTCAAGGTCGCGGGTCCAGCACTCCAGGGTGACCTTCTGGCCCGGGGACTGCCGGTCCTTCACCGAGATCTCCAGCTCGGTCGCGTCGGCGTCGAACGACGCGAGGCGGGCGTCCAGCGGGCCGAACTGCTCGGCGATCCAGGTGCGGTCTCCCTGGGTGAAGCCGGCCCCCATCCGCAGGCACTGCTCGACCGTGGCCGGGTTCGCGACGCCACTCATCTGATCTCCTCACATCGGCAACAGGCGACCGATGATCGTGTACCCCGGACCCGGCGGTCGTGAACCCGTTCTGTTGATGTTGGCAGGTTGACCTCAACCGGAGTTCAGGTGCTTCGCTGTCGGCCATGGATCTTGGCGGTTTGCGCGTCGCCATCACCGGCGCGGGGCGTGGCACGGGTCGACTTCTCGCCGAGGCGTTCGCCGAGCGCGGCGCACAGGTCTTCCTCTCGGCCCGCGACCCGGTGGCGGCGGGGCTGGTCGCGGACGCGATCAACGACCGGGGTCCGGGTGGGGCCGAGGCGTTTCGCTGCGACCTCGGCGCACCGGATTCGGTGCGCGGGTTCGCGGCGGCCGTCGCCGACCGGACGAGCCACCTCGACGTGCTGATCAACAACGGTGCCGTGTACGTCGAGGGTGACGACCTCGCGGACGTCTCGGACGACACGATCGAGAGCGTCATGGCCGCGGGCGGCACCGGCACCGTGCTGCTGACCAAGCACCTGTTGCCGCTGCTGCGCGCGTCGTCGCGGCCGGACGTCGTCAACATGATCTCCGCTTGCGGCGAGGTGGGGCACCGCCGTTCGGGGGCGCATCCCGCGTTCTACGCGGCCAAGCACGCCCACGCCGGGCTCGCCGAGATCCTGTCGCACCGGCTCCGGCCGGAAGGGATCCGGGTGATCTCGCTGTTCCCACCGGACTTCGTGCAGGACGGGCCGCGGCGCTCGGACAGCGACCTCACCGCGCGGTCGGTCATCGACTGCGTGATCTTCGCGGTCGCCCAACCGCGGGACTGCTTCATCCGCGAGTTCCACTTCGAGCAGGTCGTCACCCGCGATCTCGACCGCTTCCCAAATTAGGTACTGGCGCAGACAGGTTTGTAATGCAAACATATCTGCATGACCACTGATTCGGTGTCCGCCGGGGACGATCCCCGCAGGCTCCTGTCCGACGTGCGCGCCCTCGCCCACCGGGTGCGCCTCGACCAACGGGTGACCCCGGTCGCCCTGCTGGTGCTGGCCGCGGTCAGCCTCGTGGCGATCCCCATCGACTGGCTCTTCCTGAACGCCGACTGCGGCCGCGCGACCATCGAGAGCGGCGCCCCGTGCCACATCCGCGGCTTGTCCAGGGGGTTCTACTGGCTGCCCGCGCTGCTGCTGGCCTACTCGGGAATCGCCGTCTACGCGGTGCGGGCCACCCGGGCACGCGGACTCGGCGCCCGGGTGCTGCCGTACGTGCTCGCCGGCGTCGCGCTGGCCGTCCTGTCCGCCGTCGCGTGGGTGCTGGCGTTCTTCTACCTCGACCCGCCGCCCGCCGATCCGTTCCCGGCCTGGGTGATGGTGCTGGACCGGCTGATCGCCCCGGCCGGCACGATCGGGGTCGCGCTGCTGGTGCTGGCCTGGCTGGAACGCCACGTCGCCCTGCTGGCGTACACCCTCGGATATCTGGCTTTGATGTTGGTGCCGCCGATCGAGACGTTCAGGATCCCGCCGGGGCTCCTCGGCTTCCACACCTTCTTCCTGCTGCCGCACCTGATGAGCGGCATCGCCCTGCTGCTCGGCGGGATCGGCTTCGCGGCGGCCCGCCGGTGGCGCCGGTGACCGCCGAGGCCGAGACCCCGGACCAGCCGCCGCACCCGGTGACGGGCCTCGACGACGTCGTGCACCAACGGGTCCGGCTCGGCATCCTCACCATCGCCCACGAGGCGCGGCGGGTGGAGTTCGGCTATCTGCGCACCCAGCTGCAGCTCACGGCCGGCAACCTCTCCCAGCACCTCGGCGTGCTCGAGACGGCGGGCCTGGTCGAGGTCGAGAAGGGGTACGCCGGCAAGCGCGGCCGCACCTGGATCACCCTCACCACCGCCGGCGATGCCGCGCTGGCCGAGGAGATCGGGCGACTCAAGCAACTCATCGCCCGCGTCGAGACCACGGCCACCGAGGACCGTTGACGGCCGCGCATAGCTCTTTGGTGGTGTCGTAGTACCTGGTGGTTCGGCCGAGGTGCGTTCTTGCGCGTCGTCGGGTTCGGACCCAGGAAGCGCACGACTTCCAGCGCGACTCCATGTCGAAGAGGAAGTCGGCGTCGTCCTGACGCCACGGGCGCAGCAGGAGGCGGCACGTGATCGTGCGCACCCGAACTCATCCACCAGGACGGCCGCGCCCGGGCGGCCGTCCTGTCTCTCGCGAGTATGGATGTCGAACCGTGGGTCAGCGGGCGACCGTGGCTCGATGTGATCCACGTCGACGTTTCACGCCCGCCGCGGGTTGGCGAGCGTCGCCCGGTGTGCCGCGCTTGCGACCGAACCATCGCGGGTGCCACCAGACGTGCGTCCGCGGCTCGCCGTTCTGCGGCTCGCCGGCGACGGAGTCGGGCATGGCACGGGGTGGCGAGTCACCCGGGTCGTCGGACGCCGTCGCTTCGACCGCGTCCTCGCCGCCCGCGACGCGTCGCCAGGCCAGTTCCCAGCGGGCCAGGTCGACCGTGCCGCCTCCGGCTTGCGCGACGATCCGTCGCACTACGGCCCAGGTGGGCGGCCGCCGGCCGGTGAGCACCTCCCACTCGGGGATGCCGCTGCGTCCCGCCTCCTGCGAGTCGCCACCGCGGGTCCGCCACGCCTCGAAATCGAGGCGCTTCGCCATTACCAGGTCCACGAGGGACGTGACCAAGTCCTCGACGTGTACGGCGTAAGCCAGGCTCGGCGGAACAGCCGTGGTGCGCAGCGGGTGCTCGGGTGCCGGTGGCCCCGATACGTCCGCTGTGGACCGTGTGCGCTGTTGCTGGTTGCGGTGGGCGATTCGATGCAGTGCCCCGCACTCGCGTACGTCCTCCGCGGTCACCGCGCGGCCGAGCTTCGCAACCGCGCCGAGGAACTGCTCCACCGACGGCCAGCTCTGGTAGCTGCCGTTGGCGGTGGCCGAGAAGGCGCGGTGGTCGGTGTGCGTAACTTTGCCCATGGCCCGGTACGAGATGTCGCGGCCCTTGAGCAGACGGAGTTTCTCGGCGAGGAGCTTTGCCGGCCGGTGGTCGGGAATCGGCAACGGGCGACGGCCGGCCATCACATCACCCCTTCTCGAGCGTGGCGCCGTCTGGACGACGAAAAGCCACGCGGGGGCCAACGGGTTAGGGCAGCCACTGTGGACACCTCCCTGGACGGGCTGCGCCGCCGCGTCGCCGGCATCGATCGCGGTTGCGCCAGCCACCTTTGAGGTTCAAGGCCCGCGTCCCGCCGGCCGGGCAGTCGGCCAGGTGACCAGCCGTCCGTCAACGGAACGCTCAGAGCAGCCTATGCACCTCAGCTGGTGCAATTCGGCGAATGTCTCGTTTAGGTGACATGATCTGACGAAAGATTGCCGTCTGCCTGCGGTTTATCGTCTGGTTTGCGGCCATTCACATTGACCCTAATGCGAGTCGCCCGCGCGAATCGCGCCAGAGCGGCCACCCGAGCCGGCACCCACCATGCGCACGTCAGGCCACAACTGCGCACCGTCCATGAGCGTGCGTCTCCGTGGCACCCTGCGGATGTGACTACAACCGACTTCCCGGAGCCTTGGTCCCGACTAGAAGGCGAGGCCGCTCGGGCGTTCGAGCAGGAGGCAGCGACTGAGATCGCGGCGGGGCATGAACTGCACGGTCTTGCGCTAGCAGCCATCGCGAAGTGCGAGGGCTGTGACTCGGTGGTCTTCCGCGCGTCGGACGACACGTTCGCGATGGCCCATCTCAGTTGGACACGGAAGCCGGAGGCGCCACCGTGGCCGGCAACCACCCGGCTCGGGGGTTTCATCGCGGTGGAGGTGGCGATGGACCATCACGACCACTGACCGCCGTCCGGGATCGCACAACTGCTTCCCCCGCGCCAGACTCGAGGGATGGTTGTCCAGCTGAATCACACCATCGTGCGGGTCCGCGACAAGCGGCAGTCGGCCACGTTCGTCGCCGAGATCCTGGGGTTGGCTGCGCCTAGGCCGTTCGGCCCGTTCCTGGTCGTACAGGTCGACAACGAGGTCTCACTCGACTTCGCCGACGACCACGGGCCGGTCCACCCGCAGCATTACGCCTTCCTGGTCAGCGAGGCGGAGTTCGACCAGATCTTCGGCCGGATCCGCGCTCGGGGGCTGGCCTACTGGGCCGACCCAGGGCGACGTCGCCCCAGCGAGATCAACACGAATGACGGCGGGCGCGGCGTGTACTGGGAAGATCCCAGCGGGCACTTCCTCGAGATCATCACCCGCCCGTACGGCAGCGGTGGCTGAACTGTTATGCATTAGCCCGGCGGAGGCGTTCGGCGGCCTGTGCCCGCAGCGCATCGCCGCCTGCCGGGCTGCCACCGCACAGTGCCATCTCCCGGGCGTTGTACGCGGCCATCCACAGGCCGGCCGCCCATGCGATCTCCAGTTCCGCGGCGGTGAACAAGCGCCCTCGCTCGGTTTGATAAGCCACCAGGAACGCCTCGGAGCTTGCGATCGGTGCCAGCGTGGGCGGCCCGGCACTGGCGAACGACCCGCTCGCCGCTCCCACCAGCGCCGCCTCCGGCTGCCACGCCAGGCTGTCCCAGTCGTGGACCGTCGACACCTGCCTGCCCTGCCACCGCAGGTTCTGCGCCTCGAAGTCGGCGTGGCCGAGCACGCACGGCAACCCGGCGGCCAGCAGCCGTCCCCGGGCCCGCCGCGCCGTCTGGACAACGTGCTCGGGCACGACGCTCTGGTCCCGGCGGTCGAGGGAGTCGATCGCCGGCCACTTCCCAGAATCGGTGTGGTCCCAGCGCACCCAGGGCGGATTCGGCAGCGGCGGCACGATGGCGACGTCGGCAAGTTCGGCCGTCACCCGGGCGAACACCGCCGCACAGCGCACGGCCATCTCCGGCGAGTCCCCGTGCAACACCTCGCCTCCGGGCCGGAACTCCTCGGCGTGCACGGCCAGCGCCCCGACACCGACCACCGGCGTAAGCGGTCGGGCACACGGGAACCCGCGCTCGGCCAGCTGGGCCTGCGCCGCGACACACGACGCGGCCCGACCATCGTCGGCGCGGGCCTTGACCACGACGTCCCTGCCGCCGGCCAACCGCAGGCCGAACACCATCGAGACCTGTTGCGACAAGAACAGCACGCCGGCGGGCTCGCCACCCAGCTGGTCACGACACCAGACCGGCAACCAGTCCGGTAGCTCGTCCGACCCCACACACAGGACTGTGCCACAGGCGCCGAACACACCGAAGGCGCGACCTGGGCTCGGGCGGCCGAAGGATTGTCACCGGTGGGAGCTCAACAGGCCTCCGCCGGGGCACCATCGACCTGCGGGTCCGACTGTCCGTGGGGCCCTTATGGCACGAGGATGGCGCGGCCGCGGACGCGGCCGGCGTCGAGGTCCTGGATCGCGTCGAGGGCGGCGTCGCGCCCCAACTCGCTGTCGGTGACGAAGCCGGCGATCCGCGGTGCCACCTCGTTGACCAGCTGGCCGAACGGCGTGCTGTCGCCCGGC
>NZ_JBFAIU010000389.1:0-6431 GCF_040654855.1 Asanoa sp. NPDC050611 | reverse complement strand
GCTTCCGCAAGTCGGCGATCGTCGGCGTTGACGCGCCGTCGTCACCGACCACTAGAAGAGGAACTTCTCGGCCACCGTCTGGTCGACGACCGCGGTGGCTTCCGCGGCCGCGACGACCGGGGTGGCTTCCGCTCCGGCCCGCGCGAGGGCGGCTTCCGCGACCGGGACGACCGCGACCGGGACCGTGGCCCCCGCGACGAGGGCCGCGAGGAGCGTCCGTCGACGCCCGTCGGCCCGCAGATCCCCGAGGACATCACCGCGAACGACCTCGACAAGGACGTCCGCGCCGAGCTGCTCGGGCTCAACCGCCCCGTGGCCGAGATCGTGGCGCGGCACCTGGTCGCGACCGGTCGCCTGATCGACGACGACCCGGACGAGGCGCTGGCGCACGCGCTGGCCGCCCGCCGGCTCGCCTCGCGGATCGCCGCGGTGCGGGAGGCGGTCGGGCTGGCCGCGTACCACGCCGGTGAGTGGCAGGTGGCGATCGGCGAGCTGCGCACGTACCACCGGATGACCGGACGCCAGGACCACCTGGCCGTGCTCGCCGACTGCGAGCGCGCGCTCGGCCGGCCCGAGCGGGCGATCGACCTCTACCGTGGGGCCGACCGGGCCGCGCTGGCCCCGGCCGACGCCGTCGAGCTGCTCATCGTGGCCGCCGGCGCGCGTGGTGACCTCGGCCAGAAGGACGCCGCCGTCGCGATGCTCCAGGTCCGCGAGCTGACCAGCGGGTCCGAGGAGCCGTGGGCGGGCCGGCTGCGGTACGCGTACGCCGATGCCCTGCTCGCCGCCGACCGCCGCGACGAGGCGCGTGAGTGGTTCGCCCGCGCGGCCGAGGTCGACGAGGACGGCGCGACGGACGCCGCCGAGCGCCTGCTGGAGCTCGACGGCGTGACGATCGAGGGCGACGACGAGGACGAGTCGGGCGACGACGACGCCTCCGGCACCTACGCGGCGCTGGCGGACGGCGACGACGACCAGGACGAGGAGGATGACGTCCTGGTCGAGGCCGCCGAGGTCGAGGAGGCCGACGAGGACGGCGACGACGAGGACGACGACGAGGACGACGTCGAGCTCGACTCCGAGGGCCGGGCCGACGACGACGCCGCCGTGGACGTCGAGGTCGACGAGGAGGCCGACGACAACGAGCTGCCGGGCGAGGTCGCGGCCGACCAGCCCGTGCGGACCGCGGCCGACGGCCTGCCGGAGGAGGTCGGCCCGGACGACGTGCCGGTCGAGGTCGCCCGGGTCGCCGACGACACCCTCGAGGTCGACGCCGAGGGGCAGCCGGAGGACGGGTCACCGGTCGACGCGGAGATCGACGCCGACCCGGACGCCGACCTCGACGCGGACGACCGCAAGGTGCTTCCAGAGATCGACGACACCGACGACAAGCGATGACCCTGCCGCCGCCGGCGTCCGGTCGGCTCGCTGACGCGTACGACCTGGTGATCTTCGATTTGGACGGGGTCATCTACCTGTCCGACAGCGCGGTGCCGGGCGCGGTGGAGGCGGTCAAGCGGTTGCACGCCGACGGTCGGGCGGTCGCGTACGCGACGAACAACGCCAGCCGGCGGGCCGCCGCGGTCGCCGACCTGCTGACCGGGCTCGGTGTGCCGGCCGTCGCCGACGAGGTGCTGACCTCCGCCGCGGCCGCCGCCCGGCGCCTGGCGGACCGGCTCGAACCCGGCGCGCGGGTGCTGGTCGTCGGCGCCGACGCGCTGCGCCAGGAGGTCACCGACGTCGGCCTGACGCCGGTGGCCAGCGCGGACGACAAGCCGGTCGCGGTCGTGCAGGGCTACGGCCGCGAGGTCGGCTGGGTGATCCTGGCCGAGGCGGCGCTCGCCGTACGCGCGGGTGCGCTCTGGATCGCCACCAACACCGACCGCACCCTGCCGAGCCCGCGCGGACCGCTGCCGGGCAACGGCTCACTGGTCTCGGTGCTGCGCACCGCCCTCGACCGCGACCCGGACGAGGTGATCGGCAAGCCGGAGCCGGTGCTGTTCGAGGAAGCCGTCAAGAAGGACTCGGCCCGGCGCCCGGTGGTGGTCGGCGACCGCCTCGACACCGACATCGAGGGCGCGGTGCGGGCGGGGCTCGACAGCCTGCTCGTGCTGACCGGGGTGAGCCAACCCCGCGACCTGGTCGCGGCGCCGGAGACGCAACGCCCGACCTACGTCGCCAAGGACCTGTCCGGGCTCTTCGACGACGTGGAGACGCTCGCGATCACCGGCGAGGGCACCGGCTGGCGGGTCACCGACGGCCGGCTCGAGGGCCACGGCGACCCGGTCGCCGCCCTCCGGACGATCGCCGCGGCGGCATGGACCGGCACGGACGTCACCGGCATCGAAGGCGCCGGCGACGAGGCCACGAAGACCCTGCGAGCCCTGGGGCTCTAGAGGAGCTTGCGCAGCTTGAGCAGGTCGAACGGGTTGGCCTTGATGCGCATCTGACCCGCCGCGATCGCGCGGGTGACGTCGAGGTCGCCGCGGACCAGGGCGAGGAAGTCGTCGCTCTTGAGGGTCAGCGCGATCTTCGCCTTGGGGTCGTCACCGTCGGCGATGTCGATCAGTTGCCCGTTGTGCAGCCGGCCGTGGAAGGCCGCGCCCAGGTCGGTCAACCGGCATGCCACGGTGCGTTCGAGGTCGAGCCGGCTCTGCGCCTCGGCGTTGCCGCCCAACCTCGCCGCCAGCTCGTGCATGGCGTCCCGGCACTCGTCGACGGTGGCCAAACCGCTGCTCCCCTCGTGGCACGTGATCTCCCGGCACGGTACCGCACAAGGCCGACACAAGCGCCCGGTAGCGTGGACCCGGAGCTGACCGATTCTTCTCGGCAAGTCCCGAGAGCCCGAACCGTTGGGGAGAGGAAGCAGACGATGCAGGACGCGTGGCGGGCATACCTGGAGCTGGCCCTGGGCGCGACGGAGACGTCGCGGAAGAAGGCGCAGAAGGTCGCCCGCAAGCTCGTCGGCAAGAGCGGCGCCACGGCGGCGCAACTGACGGCGATCGCCGAGGAGATGGTCACGACGAGCGCCGCGAACCGCGAGGCGCTGGTCAAGCTGATCCGCTTCGAGGTCGACAAGGCGCTCGGCCGGGTGGGTCTGGCCACCGCCGACGAGGTCGCCGAGCTGAACACCCGGGTCCGTGACCTCGAGGTCGAGCTGCGCGCCGAGAAGGCCCGCGCTGACGCCGCCGAGGCGGCCGCCGTGCCGCCGCCGGCCGCACCGGCCAAGCGCACGCCGGCCGAGAAGGCCCTGGCCAAGAAGGCCGCCGCGACCACCGCCAAGACGAGCCCCGCCCCGGCGAAGAAGGCCGTCGCGAAGAAGACGGCGGTCAAGAAGACGGCCGCGTCCATCGCCGACGAGCTCGACGGGACCGAGCCGGTCGCCACGCCGGCGCCCGCGCCGACCCCGGCCAAGAAGGCCACGCCGGCCAAGAAGGCCACCACCACCCCCCGCAAGGTCGCCAAGAAGGCACCGGCGAAGAAGGCAGGCGGAGCTTCATGACCGCACCCGTCCCGAACCCGGGGATGTTCGCCCGGCCGGCACCGGCGGCCCCGCCCGTCGAGCCGGCGCCGCCGGCCGACGGGCTCTCCGGCCACCCGGCCGTCGACGCCGCGATCCGCTCGATGGCCAACGCGGTCGAGCTGTCGCCGGCCGACCAGATCGCCGAGTACGAGGCCGCCTACCGCACCCTGCGGGAGACCCTCGCCACCATCGACCAGGCCTAGAGCTCCGGCTGGTCATGGCTCGTCGAAACCGACTCGACACCGAGCTGGTCCGGCGCGGGCTGGCCCGGTCCCGGGAACAGGCCGCCGAGCTGGTCGAGGCCGGCCGGGTCAAGGTCCGTGGCGTGCGCGCCCGCAAGCCGGCGGCGATGGTCGACCCCGCCGACCCGGTCCTGGTCACCGGCGACGACCCGAGCTACGTCTCGCGCGGCGCGCACAAGCTGCTCGGCGCCCTCGCCGGCTTCGGGCCGCGTGGGCTGACCGTCAAGGGGCGGCGGTGCCTGGACGCCGGCGCGTCCACGGGCGGCTTCACCGAGGTGCTGCTGCGGGCCGGCGCCGCCGAGGTGGCTGCCGTCGACGTCGGCTACGGCCAGCTGGCCTGGTCGCTGCGGACCGATCCCCGCGTACGCGTCGTCGAGCGCACCAACGTCCGTACCCTCGAACCGGATCAGATCGGTGGCCTGGTCGCACTGACCGTGGCCGACCTGTCGTTCATCTCGCTGCGCCTGGTGCTGCCGGCCCTCGCCGCGTGCACCGAGCCCGAGGGCGACCTCGCGCTGATGGTGAAACCCCAGTTCGAGGTCGGAAAGGAACGGGTAGGACAGGGCGGTGTGGTCCGCGAGCCGGAACTGCGCGCCGAGGCGGTGCTCGACGTCGCCGCCGCGGCCGCCGAGCTCGGCCTCGGTGTGGCCGGCGTGGTGGCCAGTCCACTGCCCGGCCCGAGCGGCAACGTCGAGTTCTTCGTCTGGCTCCGGCGCGACGCGCCACCCGTCGTCCCCGACGAGGTGCGCGCCGTCGTCGCGGCCGGCCCTGGGGCAGTCCGCGAGGAGGCGGTATGAGCGACCGTAGGGAGCGAATCGGCCGGCTCAGTCCCGCGGGCGAATGCCGGGGCTCGCGAAGCGAGGCACGAGCATGACCCGCGTTGCGCTGCTGGTCACCCATACAGGTAGGCGGCGGAGCACCGAGCATGCCCGGACGGTCGCGACCGACCTGATCAAGGCCGGTTTCGAGGTGCGGGTGGTGGCCGACGAGGCCTCCGACCTGGAGGTGCCCGGTGTCGTGCCGCGCAGTGACCTCGACGCCGCCGACGGTGCCGAGATCGTCTTCGCGCTCGGTGGTGACGGCACGTTCCTGCGCGCCGCGGAGCTGGCCCGTCCGGCGAAGGCGCCGCTGCTCGGCATCAACCTCGGCAAGGTCGGCTTCCTCGCGGAGGCCGAGATCGACGACCTGGACCAGGCTGTCCGCGACGTGGTCAACCGTGACTACACGGTGGACGAGCGGCTGACCCTGGACGTACGCGCGGAGCTGACACCCGGCGGCGAGGTGGTCGAGTCCTGGGCGCTCAACGAGGTGAGCGTCGAGAAGGGACAGCGGGCCGGGATGCTGGAGCTGCTCGTCGACGTCGACGGGCGGCCGCTGTCGCGCTACGGCTGCGACGGGGTGGTGTGTGCGACGCCGACGGGTTCGACGGCGTACGCCTTCTCCGGCGGCGGCCCGGTCGTCTGGCCCGAGGTCGAGGCGCTGCTGCTGGTGCCGATCAGCGCGCACGCGCTGTTCAGCCGGCCGCTGGTGACCGCGCCGACGTCGACCTTCACCCTGACCGTCGACCCGTTCACGACGCTCGCGGTGCTCTGCTGCGACGGCCGCCGCGTCTACGACCTGCCACCGGGCACACAGGTGACGGTCCAGCGCGGCTCGCTGCCGGTGCGGATCGTCCGGCTGCGCCCACGCCCGTTCACGGACCGCCTGGTCGCGAAGTTCGGCCTCCCGGTCGACGGCTGGCGCGGCGGCCGGATCTAGAGCCAGGAGGGCGGGATCGCCGGCCAGGTGGTCGACGCGAGGCGCAGGAAGTAGTCCTCGCCCGGGTCCCAGGTGTGGCCGGTGGCCCGGCGGTGGTAGACGTAGCCGAGCGGGTGGGTGCGGTAGACGCCGCCGCCCGCCCGGACGAGCCGCTGGATCAGGCCGAGGTCGACCGAGCGCGGCACGGGCCGCCAGCCGCCGACCGCCTCGAGATCGCCCTTGGCCAGCAGCATCGTGCCGCCGGAGACCACCTCGCCGAACGCCTCGGCCGCGCCCGCGCGGCGCCGCAGCACCGTGCCGCGGTCCTCGAGGAGGACGAGCTCGCTGCCCTTGCCGACCAGCGTCGCGCCGGAGTAGTGCCGGGCCAGCACCAGGTCCCAGACGTGGTCCGGCCCATAGGTGTCGTCGTCGTCCACCTTGGTCACCAGCGTCCCGGCGGCGCACGCGGTGGCCGCGCCGAGCACCGCGCCGAAGCTGGTCGCCGCGGGCAGCTCGACGACCTGGTGCGGGCGGCCGGCCAGCGCCTCGGCCAGCGCCGCCGGCGCCGGCACCCCGTGCAGACAGACCACGATCTCCAGCTGGGGGTACGTCTGCGCGACGAGCATCCCCAGCACCGGGGCCAACAGTTCGGGGCGGCGGGTGGCCAGGACCGCGGTGACGGTGGGCAGGGCACCACCGGCCAGCCCGGCCGCGTGCCACCGCAAGGCCGCTCGCCGCTGCCGCACGCTGCGCGCCTCGTTCGCGAGCGGGTCGGCGCCCGGCGGCGGCGCGTCGAGCACCGCGAGCAGGTCCGGCGCGAGGGCGGCCCGCGCCCGGGCACCGAGCGCCGACCCGTCGACCAGTACGCCGGTGGCGCAGAGCGCGGCCACGGCGGCCGGCGGGGTGTGCGGGCCGACCACGGCCGAGCC
>NZ_JBFAIU010000388.1:0-6431 GCF_040654855.1 Asanoa sp. NPDC050611 | reverse complement strand
GTCGCGCTGGCCACCGCGGCGGTGATCGCCCACGCCGTGGTCAGCCCGCGGTCGCCGACCGCGCGCGTGCTCGGGCTGCTGCCGCTGGTGCTGATCGGGCGGATCTCGTACGGCCTCTACCTCTGGCACTGGCCGATCTTCGGCTGGCTGACCGCGGACCGCACCGGGGTGACCGGGCTCCCGCTGCTCGGCCTGCGGCTGGTCACGGTGTTCGCCGTGGCCACCGCCTCCTACCTCCTCGTCGAGCGACCGATCCGGACCGCGCGCTGGACCCGCCGCCGGCCCCGGCTCAGCGCGACCGCCGGGGTGAGCGCGGCGCTGGCCACCGCGCTGGTCGCGACGCTGCTGACCGTGCCGCCGCCGGCCCGGCCGGTGCCGCAGATCGCGCTGGACACGCGGCCCGGTCCGGCCGCCTCGGCCAGTGCCACGCCGCCGATCCAGCGGGCGGGCCGCACACCCGGCGCCCTGCCGCGGATCGCGTTCATGGGCGACTCGGTCTCCTGGTCGCTCGGCACGTACCTGCCCAAGCAGGACAAGCTCCAGGTGACGGCGCGCGGCGTGCCCGGGTGCGGGATCGCCCGGCTGCCCGAGATCATCTATGTGGGGTCGCCGCACCCGAACTACCCGGGCTGCGACAAGTGGGACCAGCGCTGGCAGCGCAACATCCGCACCGACGACCCGGACGTGGCGGTGATCCTGCTGGACCGGTGGGAGCTGATGGACCGCAAGCTCAACGGCCGCTACCAGCACGTCGGGCAGCCGGAGTTCGACGCCTACCTGGCCAGGGAGCTCAACCGGGCGATCGACGTCGTCGCTGCCCGCGGTGGGCACGTGGTCGTGCTGACCGCGCCGTACACCCGGCGGGCCGAACGCCCGGACGGCGGCCTGTGGCCCGAGGACGATCCGGCCCGGGTCGACGCGTGGAACCGGCTGCTGACGGCCACCGCCGCGCAGCGCCGCGCCACGGTGCTCGACCTCCGGACCGTGGTCTGCCCGGACGGCCGGTTCACCTGGGACGCGGGCGGCGTCCGGATCCGCAGCGACGGCCTGCACTTCACGCCGGAAGGCGTACAACAGGTGATCGCTCCGTGGTTGTTGCCCCAACTCGCCCGCATCGCCCGGACCGGCGCATAGATCCGGCCACAGCGGGCACACGCTTCCAATGAAGGCTCTGACTTGGCAAGGAACGGCGAAAGTGGCCGTGGAGTCCGTTCCCGACCCGAAGATCCAGGAACCGACAGACGCGATCGTCCGCCTGACCTCGACCGCCATCTGCGGCTCCGACCTGCACCTCTACGACGTGCTCGGCCCCTACCTCGAACCCGGCGACGTGCTCGGGCATGAGCCGATGGGGGTCGTCGAGGAGGTGGGCGCGGGAGTCACCAACATCGCACCCGGCGACCGGGTGGTGGTGCCCTTCAACATCGCGTGCGGCACCTGCTGGATGTGCGAGCGTGGCAACTTCGCACAGTGCGAGACCACCCAGGTCCGCGAGTACGGCAAGGGTGCGGCGCTGTTCGGCTACACGAAGCTCTACGGGCACGTGCCCGGCGGGCAGGCGGAGTACCTGCGGGTGCCGCAGGCCCAGTTCGGACCGATCAAGGTGCCGGAGGGCACCCCGGACGAGCGCTTCCTGTTCCTGTCCGACGTGCTGCCGACGTCGTGGCAGGCGGTGCGGTACGCGGACGTGTCGCCCGGCTCGACGGTCGTCGTGATCGGACTCGGGCCGATCGGGCAGATGACAGCGCGGGTGGCCCGATATCTCGGTGCGGAGCGGGTGCTGGCGGTGGAGAGCGTGCCCGAACGGATCGAGATGGCGAAGCGGCACGGCATCGAGGTGATCGACAACAGCACGGTCGACGACGTACCCGGTGCGATCATGGATCTGACCAGCGGCCGCGGTGCCGACGGCGTGATCGACGCGGTCGGCATGGAGGCGGAGCAGTCGCCGATGCAGGAGTTCGCGCAGCGGGCGACGGGCCTGTTGCCGGACGCCGTGGCCCGCAAGGCGATGGAGACCGTCGGCGTCGACCGGATGGCGGCGTTGAAGACCGCGTTCGCCTGCGTACGCCGCGCGGGCACCGTCTCGATCATCGGTGTGTACGGCGGCCAGGCGGACCCGTTCCCGATGCTGGACCTGTTCGACAAGGGCATCACGATCCGGATGGGCCAGGCGCACGTGCACCGCTGGGTCGACGAGATCATGCCGGCGCTGATCGGCGACGGTGACCCGCTGGGCGTCGAGGACCTGACGACCCACCAGCTGCCGCTGGACGACGCGCCGCGCGCGTACGACATGTTCAAGAACAAGGAGGACGGCTGCATCAAGGTGGTCCTCAAGCCTTAGCCTTCGTCGCTGCCGTCATCAGGAGTGGGATGACGAGCAACGGTGGCTGGGTCAACCGGTCCGGGGCGTCGCCGGCGATCCGGCTGAGGAACAGCGCCGCCAGGTCCGGCGTCGTGATCACCTCGTGGTGTGCGGTCGTGCTGATCTCGGTGAACCCCTGTGCGCGGAGCAGAGCCGGTGCCTGGCGGGCGGCGAAGCCGGCGTTGAGCTGGTCGGTGCGCGCGTGGATGACCTGTCGCATGGCCGCCGGGTCGTCGCCGGCGATGATGATCGCGTCCCACTCGATGTCGACCACGACGACGCGACCGCCCTCGGTCAGGACCCGGTGGGCCTCGGCCAGCGCCCCAGCCGGATCGGGCAGGTCGTGGAGGACCTTGTCGGAGCGGTAGCCGGCCAGCTCGCCGTCGGCGAACGGCAGGTCGAGGGCGTCGGCGACGCGGAAGCGGCCGTGGGTGTGGCGTTGCCATGCGACCTCGACCATCGCCGGGTCGTGGTCGACGCCGGTCGCGACCGCGCCGCGGTCGGCGAGCTCCGCCACGGCGCGGCCGGTGCCGCAGCCGACGTCGACCACCTGGTCGCCGGGCCCCAGCCGGAGCAGGTCGTAGCTGTGTTCGCGGAGCCGCCGCGCCTCGGGCAGCGTCTCGAAGCGGTCCAGGGCGGTGAGGAAGCCGGGTGCGATCGTCATGATGGGAGCATGCGAGTTCAGGTCGACCTGAAGTCAACCATCGCGATCGGCGACCTCGCCGCCCGGTTCGGGCTGGCCACCCACGTGCTGCGGCACTGGGAGGAGATGGGCCTCCTGACGCCGGAGCGGACGTCGGCGGGGCGGCGGCGCTACACGGGACGGGACGTCGAGCGGGTCGCCGCGATCCTGCTGGCGAAGGACGCGGGGCTGGGTCTGGCGGACATCCGCGACCTGCTCGTGGCGGCAGGCCCGGAGCGCCGGGCGGCGTTCCGCGCGCACCGGGACGCGGTCGACGCACAGATCCTGGCGCTGCGAACGGCCCGGGAGATGCTCGACCACGCGGCGCGCTGCCCGGCCGACGACTGGACGACCTGCCCGCATTTCCGGGCGGAGGTCAGGCGAAAAGCCGATCCAGGTGGTAGTTGAGGATCGCGGTGGCGGCCGCGCCGTCGCGCTGGCCGCCGAGCACGCTGGAGCCGAGGCCGTTGGTGAGCGCGAGCAGCCCGGCGGCGACGGTCGCGGGCTCGTGGCCCGGGTCCAGCTGCCCGTCCTCCTGCGCCTTGGCCAGCTGGCCGGCGAGGAAGCGCTCGAGCAGGTCGGGGTAGGTGGCGCCGTGTTCCTGTGCGAGCTTGGGCTCGGCCAGGGCGAGGGCGTAGTAGGCGGCGTAGGTGCGGGTGAGCCGGCGGCCCTCGGCGTCGGTGGGCAGCACGGCGGTCAGCGTCCCGGCCACGACGCCGCGCGGGGTGGGCGGTCGCGGGATGTGCCGCTCGACGCGGGCGGAGAGCTCCTCGCCGAGGTATTTCAGGCCGGCCAGGAGCAGCTCGTCCTTGGTGTGGAAGTAGTACTGCACGAGGCGCAGCGAGACGCCGGCCTCGGCGGCCACCTCGCGCATGCTGGCGGCCTGCAGCCCGCGGGTGTCGGCGATGCGCAGGAGGGCGGCACCGATCTCGCGGCGGCGCTGGTCGTGGTCGACACGCTTGGGCACGCTTTCATGATACGCTCGTATCAAATAAAAGTCGCGGCGAAGGGTGTCGACGTGACCATCAGCGTGTTCACCAGCCCGAAGGCCAGGACCACGTTCCAGACGCTGTACGCTTCGGCGTTCGCTCGACTGTGGCCGGTCCCGTACACAGAGGTCATGCTGCCGACCTCCTACGGCGTGACCCGCGTCTACCGTTCGGGCCCGCCGTCGGGCATCCCGTTCGTCCTGCTGCCGGGCGCGGGCGGCAACTCCCTCATGTGGCACCGGCACGTGGCCGCGCTGGCCGCCGACCGCCCGGTCATCGCCGTCGACACGATCGGCGAGCCGGGCGGCTCGGTCCAGGACCGCCCCATCGGCGGCGGCGACGACCTGGTGGCCTGGCTGGGCGAGGTGTTGTCCACACTGGACATCCCCCGCGCGCACCTCGTCGGTTGCTCCTACGGCGGCTGGATCGCGCTGCGGTCGGCGGACCGGGCCTCGTCGATCTCACTGCTCGACCCGGCGGGCCTGGGCCGCGTGACGCCGGGCTTCCTCGCGTGGGTGATCGCCGGCGGCCTGGCGGCGCTGCTGCCGGCGGGGGTCCGCCACCGCCTGGCGGGCGTGCTGCACAACGCGACGCTGCGCGACGACGAGCTGATGCCGCTGCTGCGCGCGAGCATGGGCTTCCGCCGCCGCCTGCCGGTCCCGCCGCCGCTGACGGACGAGGCATTGCGGGCGCTGGCCGGGGTGCCGCTGCTGGTCCTGCTCGGCGCCCGCAGCCAGCTGTACGACGCGAACACGGTCGCGACGCGCCTACGCACGCTGCTGCCGGCCGCCCGGGTGGAGGTGGTCCCGGGCGCGAGCCACGACCTCCCGGTCCACTCCCCCGACCTGGTGGTGGACCGCATCCGCACGTTCACCGCCTCATGACACTGCGGGTCATCGGCGTGCCGAGCAGCGCCGGGGCACACGCGCCCGGCGTCGAGGGCGGCCCCGCCCACCTGCGGCGGGCGGGCCTCGTGGAGGCCCTGACGTCGGCGGGCGTGTCGGCCCACGACAACGGCGACCTACCGCCGTCGTTCTTCGGCACCCCCCGGTCCCCGTCGGGCGCCCGCAACCTCCCGGCGGTCGCGGCGACCGTGCACCAGGCCGCGTCGGCGGTCGCCGCGGGCGAGATCCCGGTCCTGCTGGGCGGCGAGTGCACTCTCGTGCTGGGAGCGGCACGCGCCCTCCCACCGGCATCTTCCACCTGGACGGCGACGCGAACCTCGACGTGCCCGGGGACGGCTGGGGCGTCCTCGACAGCTGCGGGGTGGCCCACCTGCTCGGGGAGGGCGACCCGGCCCTGACCGGCGACCTGCGGGGAGCCGACATCGCGCTGTTCGGCTTCCACCCGGCGCAGCGGTCGGCGGGCCAATGGCATCGCCTGGCCCGCCCGATCACGGTGCCGGCCCCGGACGTGCCCGACGGCACGGCCCGCGATTCCGCGCGGCGCGCCCTGGCGTCCCTGGGCTCCCGGCCGGCGCTGCTGGCACACCTTCGACGTGGTCGACTACGCGTCATTCCCACTGGCGGACTGCCCGCGGTACCACGGAGGCCTGTCACTGTCGGACACCATGGCGGCGCTGGAGGTGGCGGTCGCCCGGCCGGAGCTGGCTTGTCTCACCATCACCGAGGTCAACCCCGGCCACGATCCGTCGGGTGCGCTCGCACGACGCCTTGTCGAGGAATGGGCGGCCGCGGTCGCGAAGGGTCTGTCTGCTTGACCGGGCCGCGGGCAATGGCTCGCCGCGGCAGCTTCGCACGAGCCGCCACGTGCCGACCAGGCCATGGAACCAGGACGTCCTCGTTCAGGGGCGGCCGCGATCGCGAAGGGTCTCCCTGCTTGACCGGGCCGCGGGCAATGGCTCGCCGCGGCAGCTTCGCACGAGCCGCCACGTGCCGATCAGGCCACGGAACCACGACGTCCTCGTTCAAGGGGCAGCCGCGGTCACGCCGGGTCTCCCTGCTTGACCCGGCCGCGGGCAAAGGCTGCTTCGCCCGAGCCGCCACGTGCCGATCAGGCCATAGAACCAGGACGTCCTCGTTCAGGGGGCGGCCGCGGGCCTCTCCTCGACCGCGCCGCGGGCAGCCAACTGACCAGCAGCCTCGGCCGCGTCGTAACCGCGTGCCGATCAGGCCACGGAACCACGACCTGCTCCTTCAGAGGGCGGCCGCGATCGCCGAAGGCCCCTCCTCGACCGCGCCGCGGGCAGCCAACTGACCAGCAGCCCCGGCCACGCCGTAACCGCGTGCCGATCAGGCCATCAGCTGCTCACCCTCCACCTCTCGTGCGGCGCTTCGCCGGAGCTTTAGCCGTCGGGAGCGATCTCGCGGGCGCGACGTGGCGCCGCCGTACCGGTCCGCGACGTCGATCAGGGCGGCCCGGTGCGCGGGAT
>NZ_JBFAIU010000387.1:0-6433 GCF_040654855.1 Asanoa sp. NPDC050611 | reverse complement strand
CGCCCGGGCCACCGAGCGGCGGCGGCGCTGCGCGTCGGTCAGCCCGCGGCCGGCCGGCGCCAGCGGCAGCCGCCCCGGCACCTTGTCGTAGCCGTCGAGCCGGACCACCTCTTCGACCAGGTCGGCCGGGTCGGTCAGGTCGGGCCGCCAGGTCGGCGGGACCGCGCTGATCCGCTGGCCGTCGACGGTGACCGTGCAGCCCACCGCTTCGAGCAGGCCGACCACCCGGGCCGGCTCGTAGGCCACGCCGACCCGCCTGCTCGGCAGGTCGACGGCCATGTCCACGGGCGTGCGCGCGACCACGGCGTCGAAGTCGAGGATCTCGTCGCCGGCGGTGCCACCGCCGTGCGTCGTCAACAGCTCGACGGCCCGCGCCAGCGCGACCAGCGGCAGCGCCGGGTCGACACCGCGCTCCCAGCGCTTCGCCGCCTCGCTGAACAGCTTGTGCCGGCGGGCGGTGCGGCCGACCATCACCGGGTCCCAGTGCGCCGCCTCGAAGAGCACGTCGACCGTGCCCGAGTGCACCTCGCTGGTCTCGCCGCCCATCACCGCGGCCAGCGAGATCGGCCCGGTGTCGTCGCAGATGACCATGTCCTCGGTGTCGAGCGTGCGGGAAACCCCGTCGAGGGTGGTCAGCTTCTCCCCCGCCGTGGCTCGCCGGACCACCAGCGGGCCGCGCAGGCGGCCGAGGTCGAACGCGTGCATCGGCTGGCCGAACTCGAGCATCAGGTAGTTGGTGATGTCGACCGGCAGCGAGATCGTGCGGATGCCGGCCTGGGTGAGGCGGCGGACGATGAACGCGGGCGTCGTCGCGGCCGGGTCGACGCCGCGCACCGCCCGGGCGGCGAACCGGTCGCAGCCGATCGGGTCGCGCACGTCGACCGGGTACGCCGGCTCGTTCGTGGCGCCGGGCGCGCCGACCAGGGCCGGGTCGTGGAACGGCACGCCGAGTGCCAGCCCCAGCTCGCGGGCGACGCCGCGGACCGACATCGCGTACCCCCGGTCGGGGGTGATCTCGACCTCGACCACGACGTCGTCGAGCCCGACCACGGGCCGCGCGTCGGTGCCGGGCGCCGCGGTGGTGTCCGGCGGCAGGACGACGATGCCGTCGTGGTCGTCGCCGAGCCCCAGCTCGCGGGCCGAGGTGATCATGCCGGCCGACATGTGGCCGTAGGTCTTGCGGGCGCCGATCTCGAACCCGCCGGGCAGCACGCCACCGGGCAGGATCACCACGACCAGGTCGCCGGGCGCGAAGTTGCTGGCGCCACAGACGATCTCCTGCGGCTCGCCGGTGCCGTTGGCGCCGCCGACGTCGACCGTGCAGAACCGGATCGGCTTCTTGAAGCCGGTCAGCTCCTCGACGGTCAGCACGCGCCCGACGACGAGCGGGCCCTGGACGGTCTTTCGCAGGTCGACAATGGAGTCGACCTCGATGCCGAGGCCGACCAGCGCCGCTTCGAGGGCTTCGGCGGACAGGTCGGCCGGCAGGTCGACGTGCTCGCGCAGCCAGGACAGTCCGACCCGCATCTACAGCTCCATCCCGAAAGCGCGCGTGAAGCGCACGTCACCCTCGACCATGTCGCGCATGTCGCTGATCCCGTGGCGGAACATCAGCGACCGCTCGATGCCCATCCCGAACGCGAAGCCGCTGAACTCCTCGGGGTCGATCCCGCAGGCGCGCAGCACCCGCGGGTTGACCATGCCGCAGCCGCCCCACTCGACCCACTGTGGACCGTCGCGGTGCTGCGGGAACCAGATGTCGAACTCCGCCGACGGCTCGGTGAACGGGAAGTAGTGCGGCCGGAAGCGGGTGCGCGCGTCCGGACCGAACATCGCCCGCGCGAAGTGGTCGAGCGTGCCGCGCAGGTGGGCCATCGTGATGCCGCGGTCGACGACCAGACCCTCCACCTGGTGGAAGACCGGGGTGTGGGTCGCGTCGAGCTCGTCGGTGCGGTAGACCCGGCCGGGCGCGATCACGTAGATCGGCGGCGTGCGGGTCAGCATCGCCCGGGCCTGCACGGGGCTGGTGTGGGTGCGCAGCACCAGGCCGCTGCCCTCGGGAGCGATGTGGAACGTGTCCATCAGGCCGCGCGCCGGGTGGTCCGGCGGGATGTTGAGCGCGTCGAAGTTGGTCCACTCCAGCTCGGCCTCGGGACCTTCGGCGATCTCGTAGCCCATGCCCACGAACAGGTCGCCGATGCGCTCCATCAGCGTGCTCAGCGGGTGCCGGGCGCCGCGAGGCTGCCGGTTCCAGGGCAGCGTGACGTCGACCCGCTCCTCGGCGAGGACCCGCTGCTCCTGCTCGGCAGCGAGCGCCGCGGACCGGGCGTCGAACAGGTCCTGGATCTGGCGCCGGGCCTCGTTGACCCGCTTGCCGGCGTCGGACTTGGCGGCCGGCGGCAGCGCGCCGATCTCCCGCCGGGCGAGTGACACGGGCGCCTTGTCACCGAGGTGCAGGTGCCGCAGCTGGGTCAGCGCGTCCGGGTCGGCCGCGCCGGCGAACGCCTTGTCGGCCTCGGCGACCGCGGCGTCGAGCGCGGCGGGGTCGAGGTAGGCGACCTGCTTCGGGTCGTACGGGTCGTTGCGGTAGGACATGACTCTCCCTCGGCGGGGCAACCTCGCAAGTCTACGGTCGGGCCGGCGCGGTGCGGCGCAGGGCTCGGGCGCTCGCGTAGAGGCAGACGGCGGCCGCCGCGGCCAGGTTGAGGCTCTCCGCGCGGCCGTGCAGCGGCACCCGCACCCGCCGGTCCGCGGCGGCCAGCAGCTCGTCCGGGAGCCCGTGCGCCTCGGAGCCGAACAGCCAGGCGGTGGGTCGGGCGAGGCCGCCGGTGTCGGCGAGGTCGTCGAGGTCCGTGTCGCCGTAGCCGGTGGCGGCGAGCACCGTCAGGCCCTTGTCCCGCATCGCCTGGATCGCCCCCGCGGCGTCCGCGTCGCGGACCAGGTCCGTGTGAAAGACGCTGCCCGCGCTGGCCCGGACGCATTTCCCGTTGTACGGGTCGACGGCGTCACCGGCGAAGACCACCGCCTGTGCGCCGGCCGCGTCGGCGGTGCGCAGGATCGTGCCGGCGTTGCCGGGGTCACGGATCTCGGCGAGCACGGCGACGAGCCTCGGCTGTTTCGCCAGCGCGTCGGGCAGCCGTACCCCTTGCTGGTGGCAGACCGCGACCAACCCCTGCGGCGCGACGGTCTCGGCCAGCGCGGCGATCGCGCCGTCGGTCACGAGGGTGGCGTCCCGGGTGAGATCCGGATGCTTGTCTGCGGCGTCCGCGGTCGCGAACAGCTCCTTGACCACGTGCGCCGCGAGCGCCTCGCGGACCGCCTGCGGACCCTCGGCCAGGAACAGCCCGGTCTCGTCCCGATCGCGCCGGCGCTGCAGGCGCCGGGCAACAATGACCCGGGGTGTCCGTTCGGTAAACGGATCAACCCCGGGTCGCTGGTGGTGCTGGGTCAACCGCTCAGGCGGCCTTCTGCGCACCCGTGCCCTCGGCCGCGACGGCGGCCTTGGCGACCTCGACGATCGCCGCGAAGGCGGCCTCGTCGTGCACGGCCAGGTCGGCCAGGATCTTGCGGTCGACCTCGATCCCGGACAGCTTCAGGCCCTGGATCAGCCGGTTGTAGGTCATGCCGTTGGCGCGGGCGGCCGCGTTGATCCGGGTGATCCACAGCTGGCGGAAGTCACCCTTGCGGTCACGCCGGTCGCGGTAGGCGTACTGCATCGAGTGCAGCACCTGCTCCTTGGCCTTGCGGTAAAGGCGGGAGCGCTGACCGCGGTAGCCGCTCGCGGTCTCGAGCAATGTGCGGCGCTTCTTCTGGGCGTTAGCTGCCCGCTTGACGCGTGCCATCGAGTGTTCTCCTTCGGTCGGTGGCGCGCGTCAGCGGCCGAGCAGCTTCTTGATGCGCTTGGTGTCGGCCTTCGAAATCTCTTCGGTGCCGGACAGCCGACGGGTACGGGTCGAGGACTTGCCCTCGAGCTTGTGGCGCTTGCCGGCGGGCTCGTGCACGATCTTGCCGCCGCCGGTGACGCGGACGCGCTTGCCCGTGCCGGTGTGGCTCTTCATCTTCGGCATCTTGTTCCGTCTTCTCCCCTGTCACTCGCCGGGATTTCCGGCGGGCCCGGCCGCTGCGGCCGGTGACGCCTCGG
Source organism: Asanoa sp. NPDC050611 (assembly GCF_040654855.1). Lineage (NCBI taxonomy): Bacteria > Bacillati > Actinomycetota > Actinomycetes > Micromonosporales > Micromonosporaceae > Asanoa > Asanoa sp. NPDC050611. Next base: position 2,292 of record NZ_JBFAIU010000387.1, on the reverse strand, counting down.
CGGCGTCGTCGGTACGTTGCTCGCGTGGTGCGCCCTTGGTGTTCGCAGCCACGGCTGCGGCCTTGGTTGCCCGGTGCGGAGCCAACACCATGATCATGTTGCGGCCGTCCTGCTTAGGAGCGGCTTCGACATATCCAAGCTCCGAGATCTCCGACTCGAGCCGGCGCAGCAGGCGGTAGCCCAGCTCCGGACGGCTCTGCTCGCGACCACGGAACATGATCGTGACTTTGACCTTGTCCCCGGCCTTGAGGAACCGGACCACGTGACCCTTCTTGGTCTCGTAGTCGTGCGGGTCGATCTTCGGACGGAGCTTCATTTCCTTGATGACGGTCTGTTGCTGGTTACGCCGTGCTTCGCGAGCCTTCAGTGCGCTCTCGTACTTGAACTTGCCGAAGTCCATGAGCTTGCACACCGGCGGGCGCGCCATCGGCGCTACCTCGACCAGGTCCAGGTCTACATCCGCCGCCAGCTGAAGCGCGCGCTCGAGCGGGACGATGCCCACCTGCTCGCCTTCAGGACCGACCAGTCGGACCTCTCGTGCCCGGATCTGTTCGTTGACGCGTGGTTCGACGCTGATGAGGCCTCCTCTGTTGCCTGTCTGGCTGCGGTCGCAGCCGGGTGGTGCCAACCGAGGAGAAGCAGAAGGCCCTGGCGCATGCCAGGGCCCGCTCGACCGGTCGGCACGCGCGGACGCGTGCACTCTCCGGACGGGAGCCCGTAGGCTCGCCTTCCGGCGACCGGACCCGGCTCTCTGATGTTGCACGAGGCTCGGGTGGGAGCAGGCGCTCCGCTTCACCGCCACCCGTGGTGCTCACGCACACGGACGGCATGGTCGACGGCAACAAGGCTACCAGCTAGGACGCGAACCCGCGAAACGGGCGTACCGGTGGGACCACCGGGGCTGCCGAGACGCGGTTGGGTTGTGCGACAGCGCGAGGCGGTCGAGAAGATGATCCGCGACCTGCCGCGCGTGGCGGACGTCACGTTCGAGACCGCGGCACAGACCCTCGCCCGCCTCCAGGACCGCACCCGCGACCAGGGTTCGTGCCGGCGGAGCTAGCATCCTCGGATTGACCGGCGTGGAACGGGGAGGTTCATGCGACGCGTGTTGGTCACCATCGTGCTCGGGGTGGTCGCGGTCGCGGCGGGCGCCTGCGGCTCGGACAGCTCACCGCCGCCCGACCGCGCGGCGCCGCCGCCGTCGTCGTCGCCCGGCGCGGCCGTGGACGGGTCCGCGCACACCGCCACCCTGGCCGTCTGCGCCGAGGCCGTGAAGGTCAGCAAGGCCGGCGCGACGGCCTTCTCGGGGACGCTCGACGAGCTGTGGCTGCTCGCGCAGGCTGATCTCGACCGGGCGACCATCGAGGCCCGCTCCGCCCAGCGTGAGAAGGCGCTGCGGACCGTGCTCGACAACTGGTCGAAGACGCTGTCCGCGCTCGCCACCCAGGACGTGATCCCGCAGGTCAAGGCCGTGCTGGAAGACGGCGCCCGGACGGTCGACCGGCTCAACGACCCCGCCGACCTCACCTCGGACGGCGAGGCCACGGTCACCCTGCGGCGCATCTCCCGCAAGATCGAGGCCGCCTGCACCAACTAGTGCCGGAGGAAGTCGAGCAACGCTGACAGGGTCGGTTGCGGGTCCACGAGTCGGGAGGCATGGCCGCCAGGGACCTCGACGAGGCGGGCGCCCGGGATCGCGTCGGCCAGCTCGCCGGAATGGACCGGGTCCACGAACCGGTCGTCGGTCGCCGACACGACCAGCGTCGGCACGTCCAGCGCGCCGAGGTCCGCGCGGACGTCCAGCCGCAGGCCCAACTCGATCTGGGCGACCGTGCCCGGCGCCGGGTCCGTCGTCAGCGCCGCCATCAGCCGCGCGAGCTGCTCCTCGGGCAGGCCGGCCAGGTGCCGGTCGGCGAACGACAGCGAGACGAGCAGCTTGCCGAGGTCGGGGTCGGACCGTTCGAACAGGCCGGCCCACAGCTCCCGGTTGAGCCGCAGCAGCGGTCGGGCCTTGGCGAACCCCACGACCGTGGCCAGGCGGGCGACCCGCTCGGGGTGGCGGCCCGCCACCCGGGCCGCGATCGAGGCGCCCAGCGACGAGCCGACGACCGCGAACGTCGCCAGCCCGGCGTCCCGCGCGGTGTCGGCGACCTGGTCCGCGATCGTGTCCACGTCGAGCGGCCCGGCCGGCAGCGCGCTCGTGCCGGACCCGGGCAGGTCCACCAGGACCACGGTGTGCCCGGCCGCGAGCTCGTCGACCAGCGGCCACCAGCCGCGCCGCCCGGTGCTGCC
>NZ_JBFAIU010000386.1:0-6454 GCF_040654855.1 Asanoa sp. NPDC050611 | reverse complement strand
ACCGCTCCTGGCGTGGCGACCTGGTCAGCTCCTCCGCGAGCATCGGGATCGGCACGACGGCCGACGCCTCGGACGGGGCCGAGCTGGGCATCCGGGTCACGCCGCCGCTGCGCTCGGCCGCCCGCCTGGCGGGCCTGGTCGATCGCTACGACCGCGGCGAGCTGCGGATCCACCTGCGCCGGACATATCCCCTGGCCGCGGCCGCCGACGCGCACCGCGAGGTCGAGACGGGCCACGGCCGGGGCAAGGTCGTGATTACCGTCTAGACCCATGATTGGACGCCTGCACCACACGATCCTCGACTGCCCGGATCCGGCGGCGCTGGCGCGGTTCTACAGCGCCCTGCTCGGCCTGCCGATCACGTACGAGGACGACGACTTCGTGGTCGTCGCCACCTCCGACCGCGCCTCCGGGCTGGCGTTCCAGCGCGCCCCGGACCACCGCCCACCGACCTGGCCCGACCCGGCCGTGCCGCAGCAGATCCACCTCGACGTGATGGTCGACGACCCGGTCGCCGCCGGCGCCGAGGTCCGCGCGCTCGGTGCCCGCCCGCTGCCCGGCAAGGGCGTCTACGCCGACCCGGCCGGCCATCCCTTCTGCCTGATCCCACTCCCCAGCTGGGCCGCACCGGTCCGTGCTGGAATGGGTTGATGCAGCTCGACGAGCTCCGGGCCCTGCTGGCGCGGCACGCGCGGCCGGACATGACGACGGACATCGACGGCGTGTTGATCTCGAAGGTGGAGCGGTCGCTGCCGCCGTCGCCCTCGATGTCCGGCACCGTGCTCGCGTTGATCGCGCAGGGCGCCAAGCGCCTGTCGCTGGGCGACCGGGTCTACGAGTACCGCGCCGGCCAGTACCTCGTGGCCTCCGTCGACCTGCCCGTGACCGGGCACTTCGTGGACGCCACCGTGGACCGGCCGGCGCTCGGCTTCGGGCTCGTCCTGCGCCCCGACGACATCGCCGAGCTGCTGCTGGGCGCCGGGCCGGCCGAGGTCCCGGCCGCCGCACCGCCCGGGATCGCCGTCAGCGACGCGTCCGACGAGCTGCTCGACGCCGTGGTCCGCCTGCTGCGGCTGCTCGACCAGCCGCGCGACCGGACCGTGCTGGCGCCGCTGGTGATCCGCGAGATCCTGTGGCGCCTGGTCTCCGGCGAGCAGGGTGGGCTGGTCCGCCAGCTCGGGCTGCCCGACAGCGGGTTGCGGCACGTCGAGCGGGCGGTGCGGTGGATCCGCGAGAACTACGCGGAGCCGTTCCGGGTCGAGGAGCTCGCGAAGCTCGCCGGGATGAGCGTCTCCGCCTTCCACCGCAACTTCCAGACGACCACGGCGATGAGCCCGATCCAGTTCCAGAAGCGGATCCGGCTGCAACAGGCGCGGCTGCTGCTGGCCAGCAACCCCGGCGACGTCGCCCGGGTCGGCCACGAGGTCGGCTACGACAGCCCGTCCCAGTTCAGCCGGGAGTACCGGCGCGAGTTCGGCGCACCGCCGAGCCGGGACGCCGCCCTGGCCCTCGCCCTCCCATGAGCAGCGGGCTGGCCCGATCCCGCCGGTCTGGCCGGTGGCTTGGCGTAGGTTGAGGTGATGCCGGGCCGGATCGTGCTGTACGGGGCCACCGGCTATGTCGGCGGCCTTACCGCGCGGGAGATGCTCGCGGTCGGGGCTCGACCGGTGCTCGCGGGCCGGGACCCGGGCCGGCTCAACGCGTTGGCTGCCCGGCTTTCGCAGGCAGGGGACGGGGCGGAGCTGGAGACGGCCGTCGCGGACGCGGAGCCTGGGCAGCTGCGCGACCTCATCAGACCCGGTGATGTGGTGGTGTCGACCGCCGGACCATTTGTCAAGATCGGTCGGCCCGTGGTGGCGGCGGCGGTTGATGCTGGTGCTGTGTACCTGGACTCCAGCGGCGAACCACCCTTCATCCGCCAGGTGTTCGAGGAGTTCGGCCCACGCGCCGAACAGACCGGTGCGGCACTGCTGACCGCGTTCGGCTATGACTACGTGCCGGGCAACCTCGCCGGGGCGCTCGCCCTCGAAGCGGCCGGATCCGCCGCGGCCCGGGTGCGGGTCGGCTACTTCGCACGCGGGAACATCCGCGGCGGGACCAGCGCGGGCACCCAGGCGTCGGCGGCCGACATGTTGCTCGAACCCGGGTACGCCTTCCGCGGTGGCGGTGTAGTGACCGAGCGGACCGCGGCGCACGTCGTGTCGTTCGAGGTCGACGGCGACAGAAAGGAAGCCTTCTCCATCGGTTCCTCTGAGCATTTCGCGCTGCCCAGGCTGCGGGCGGCTACCGGCCGAGCGGCCGCCTCGGCGCCGCTGTCGGAGGTTGGCGTCTACCTCGGCTGGTTCGGCCGTGCCACCAGGCTCGTCCACTACGGCTCCGCACTCGCCTCGTCGCTCGACCGCGTGCCCGGTGTGCGCCGGGCCCTGCATGCGCAGGCCCGCCGCATCCAGCACAGCCGGTCCCAGCCCAGGGCCGGGGTGAGCATCAGGACGGATGTGGTGGCGTTGGTCGACGACCTGGATGGCAGGCCGCTTGCTCAAGTGCACCTGACCGGCGGGGACCCCTACTCATTCACCGCTCCCCTCCTTGCCTGGGCCGCGATGCGGGCGGCCGTGCACGGAGTGCGACCCGCCGGCGCGCTCGGGCCCGTCGAGGCGTTCGGGCTCGGCGCCGTCGAGAGCGCTTGCGCCGCGGCCGGCTTCTATCAAGCCCGCCCGAAATGACCCCGCGAGGATCAGGCAAGAACCCGCGCGCATCGGTCTACGCCGGCGCCGGTGTCCGGCGTTCGATGAAGACATGGCACTCACCGACTACGTCACCCTCGGCCGGTCCGGACTCCGGGTCAGCCCGTTCGCGCTCGGCGCGATGACCTTCGGCACCGACCCCGGCGGCGCCGGCTGCGACGTCGCGGAGTCGGAGAAGATCCTCGCGACCTACCTGGAGCGCGGCGGCAACTTCGTCGACACCGCCAACTTCTACACCAACGGCCACTCGGAGAAGATCCTCGGCGACTACTTCGCCGCCCGTCCGGGGCTGCGCGACCACGTCGTACTCGCGTCGAAGTTCTTCTTCAACATGTTCCCCGGCGACCCGAACGGCGGCGGCGCGGGCCGCGGCTCGATCATCGCGCAGCTGCACGAGTCGCTGCGCCGGCTGCGCACGGACCACCTCGACGTCTACTGGATGCACAACTGGGACAAGCACACGCCGATCGAGGAGACCATGCGGACCCTGGACGACCTCGTCCGGGCCGGCAAGATCCGCTACATCGGCTTCTCCAACACCCCGGCGTGGCTCACGGCGCAGGCACACACCACGGCGCTGCTGCACGGCTGGACGCCGCTGGTCGCGCTGCAGGTCGAGTACTCGCTGCTGGCCCGCACCGTCGAGGGCGAGCTGGCGCCGTTCGCCCGCGACCAGGGTCTGGCGCTGACCCCGTGGAGCCCGCTGAAGAACGGCTTCCTGTCCGGTAAGTACCACCGCGGCGGCATCGAGGTCACCGACTCGGCCCGCACGGCGTACGTCGGCGGCCCGAGCGACGCCGAGTTCGACGTCATCGAGGCCGTGGCCGAGGTCGCGGACGAGCTGTCCACCTCCTCGGCGGCGGTGTCGCTGGCGTGGCTGCGGGCCCGCGAGGGCACGGTGGTGCCGCTGGTCGGCGCCCGCCGCGTCGGGCACCTGGAGGCCAACCTGGCCGGCCTCGACGTCACGCTGACGACCGACCAGCTCCGCCGGCTCGACGCGGTGTCGGCACCGGACCTCGACTACCCCGCACCGATGCACGGAGCCCAGCGCGCGATGCTCCAGTTCGCCGGAACCACAGTGGACGGTGAGGAGTCCACCGTTTACCCGGCCCTGCTGGCGAGCGACGTCCGCTACTAGTCGGCCCGGAGCAACGCGCGGATACGGGTGACCGACCGGCGGAAGTAGCGGTGGTCGGCGGGGCGGGTGAGCAGGTCCGCGAGCGAGTAGAGGTCGAGGGCCTGGCTGAGCCGGCGCCAGTCCTCCGGCAGCTCTCCGCCGCCGTCGCGGAAGCCGTCCGTGAACGCCGCCGCGAACCCGGGCGGTCGTGGGTCGCGCAGCATGTTCCCGACGTCGAACAGCGGCGAGCTGCTGAAGGCGAACTCCCAGTCGAGCACCGCCGTCACCCGCCACTGTCCGTCCCGCGTGGCGGCGAGCAGGTTCTTCGGGTTGAAGTCGGCGTGTACGAGCCGGCGGCTGCCCTGTAGCCCGGTCAGCGCCGGGGCGGCCTGTTCGGCGAACCGGCGCAGCGCCCGCTGCTCGGCGTCGGTGAGCTGTCCGTCGGCGTTGCCCTGCCGCAGGCAGCGGTCGACGAACTCGCCCAGGCCACTGACGGGCTCGACGCCGGCCGGTCCGGGTTCGAGGGTCCCGTCGGTGAAGAAACCGGGGGATTCGAACGACACGGACCCGAGCCGGGCCAGCGTCAAGCCGACCGACCGGCCCAGTTCCGTGGTCGCGTCGTCGCCCGCGCCGCGCAGGACCTCACCGATCGGGCGGCCCTGCATGAACCTCGAGAGGAGAACCGGCTCGCCGGCGCTCGACCCGGTCGGATCCGCGGCGACGACCTCGGCCACCGGCACGATGCCGGCGAGCCGGGCGGCGAGGGCCGCCTCCACCGCGCAGGCGTTGGTGCGCCGGTAGCGACGCAGGACGAAGTCGGTGCCCGCGTCCGTCGTGACCGCGAGGTTGTCGTTGCTGTACCCACCGGTCAGCGCCCGCACCCCGACGACGCGGCGACCCGGCAACGCGACGCGGGTGAGCCAGTCGCGGATCGGCGGGGTCACGCGCACCGCACCGTGGTCGTCGCTCATGCCGCCACTCTGCCGTACGCGGGTCCAAGCATGGTCAGCGGCCGCGGGTGACCACGCCGTGCTCATAGGCGAACACCACCACCTGCACCCGGTCGCGCAGGTCGAGCTTGGTGAGGATCCGGCCGACGTGGGTCTTGACGGTCGCCTCCGCGAGCCGCAGCCGGGCCGCGATCTCCGCGTTGGATCGGCCCTGCGCGACCTCCAGCAGCACCTCCCGCTCGCGCTCGGTGAGCCGGTCGAGCCCGTCGGTCCCGGGCGCGGCCGGGTCGGGCAGGTAGCCGGCGAACGCGTCGATCAGCCGCCGGGTCACCGGGGGTGCGACCACCGCGTCGCCGGCCGCCACCGCGCGGATCGCGGAGAGCAGGTCGGCGGGCGGCGCGTCCTTGAGCAGGAAGCCGCTCGCGCCGGCCCGCAGCGCCGCGTACACGTACTCGTCGAGGTCGAAGGTGGTCAGCACCAGCACCCGCGACGGCAGCCCCGCGGCGACGATCCGGCGGGTGGCGGCGATCCCGTCCTCGACCGGCATGCGGACGTCCATCACCACCACGTCCGGCGCAGCGCGACCGTCATCGACACCGCCTGCGCGCCGTTGCCGGCCTCCCCCACCACCGCGAGGTCGGGCTGGCTCTCGAGCACCATCCGGAAGCCCGTGCGCACCAGCGCCTGGTCGTCGGCGAGCAGCACCCGGACGGTCACGCGGCCAGCTCCCGTCCGACGTGGAGGGTGGCGTGCACCCGCCAGCCGGCGTCGGGGCGCGGGCCGGCGTCGACCGTCCCCCGGTAGGCGGCGGTCCGCTCGGCCATCCCGGCCAGCCCGTGCCGGTCCGCGGGCGCCGGCGGCCGCGCCCGTCGGCCGGCACCGTCGTCGAGCACCTCGAGCGCGACCTCGTCCGGGCGGTAGGTCAGCCGCAGATCCGCGCGGGCGCCCGGACCCGCGTGCTTGATCACGTTGGTCAGCGCCTCCTGCGCGATCCGGTAGACGGCGAGCCCGACGCCCGGGCTCCAGTCGCCGGGCCGGCCCTCGACGTGGAGATTCACCTCGACGCCGGCCGCGCGCACCTGCGCCACCAGGTCGTCGACGTCGGCCAGGCCCGGTTGAGGCACGCGCTCGCCGGGGCCGCCGGCGCGCAGCAGCCCGACCAGGCGGCGCATCTCGTCGAGTGCCTGCCGGCCGGTCGCCGACACCTGCCGCATCGCGGAGCCGACGCGCTCCGACTCGGCGGCGTAGCTGGCACCGTCGGCCAGCGCGACCATGACGGCGAGGTTGTGCGCCACGATGTCGTGCATCTCGCGGGCGATCCGCACCCGCTCGTCGGCGACGGCCAGCCGGGCCTCCCGGTCGCGCTCGCGCTCCAGCCGCGCGGCCCGCTCCTCCACCGCCGACAGGTACGCCTGCCGGGTGCGGGCGTTGGCACCCAGCAGGACCGTCGCGGCGGTGACCGCGGTCGCGCCGAACAGCGCCTGCCACGGCAGCTCGCCGCTGACGGCGCCGGCGGCGAACGCGGCCGCGACCGAGGCGAGCGGCGCGACCAGGTGGCGCGGCGGCCGGTGCCGGGCGACCGTGTAGAGGCCGACCAGCGGCGCGAGGTCCGTACGTGGCGTCACTTTTCGCCGCTCTGGTGC
>NZ_JBFAIU010000385.1:0-6478 GCF_040654855.1 Asanoa sp. NPDC050611 | reverse complement strand
CGATACCGCCCAGGCGGCGGTTGACGCTTTCCGGCATGAATACAACACCGACCGGCCGCACCAGTCCCTCGGCCGGTAGCGGAGGACGTCGGTCACGCTTCCGCCTTCCGTGGGGATCTCTCGCTTGTGGAGCTTATGGCGCCGGGGTGAGGTTGTCGTCGGGGTCGACGGTCGTCTCCTCGGACATACCCGCCAGCACCGGCGTGCGCTTGGTGGCGACCAGGATCGCCACCACGACGATGCCGATGAGCACCCAGATGCCGCCGATGAGCTGGGCGAAGATCTTCTGGTTGACCACCACGTAGACCAGCATGGCGAGGCCCAGCGCGGGCAGGATCGCGTGGCGGACCCAGTCGCGGCTGCCGTTGCGGACCACGTACCACCAGAAGACCGTCACGTGCAGCACGATGAACGCGACCAGGGCACCGAAGTTGACCAGCCGGCCGAGGTCGGTGATCGCCTGCGCCTCACGGGTGAACCAGAGGGTCAGGCCGAGCACCAGCGAGAGGCCGGCGACCAGGAACACGGCGTTGGTCGGCACCGCGTGCCGCGGCGAGACCCGGGCGAGGAACGCCGGCAGCTGCTTGTCGCGGGCCATCGCGAAGAGCAGCCGGGAGGTGGCGCCCTGCGCGACCATCGCGTTGGCGATGCCCCACGCGAGTGCGGTGGCCAGCGAGGTCAGCACGTACATCCAGTGGCCGCTGGCGGCCTCGGCGGCCTGGGCGAACTCGTCACCGACGACCGCGCCGCCCTGCAGCAGCCCGTCCGGGTTCGGCACGAGCATGGAGCCGAGCCAGGTCTGCAGGACGAACAGGGCGCCCGCGACGATCAGCGCGCCGGCCATCGCGCGGCCGATCTTCGCGGCCTCCTCACGGTTCTCCTCGGCGAGCATCGAGATGCCGTCGAACCCGAGGAACGAGAGCATCGCGACGCCGACCGCGGCGAAGATCAGCGACCAGCCGAACAGGTCGCCGTTGAACAGCGCCGTACCCGCGGAAAGGCCGTTGCCCTTGCCCTGGCCGAGGGCGACCAGGAAGACGATGACGACCAGCGCCAGCACCGCCAGCTCGGCGATCAGGAACCAGCGCGTCACAGTCGCGGTGATCTTGATGCCCAGGTAGTTGACCGCCGTGTTGACCGCGACGAACACGATGAGCCAGAGCCAGGTCGGAATCGCCGTCACGATGGCGTTCATCGAGAATGCGGCGACCACGTACAGCAGGCTCGGCACGAGGATGTAGTCGAGCAGGATCGCCCAGCCCGCCACGAATCCGACCGGCGGCGCGATTCCGCGACTGGCGTAGTTGTAGACCGACCCGGCCATGGGGAAGGCGCGCACCATCTGCGCGTAGGAGTTGGCGGTGAACAGCATCGCCACGAGAGCGACCAGATAGGTCAGCGCCACCATGCCGCCGGAGACCTGGAACACCGAGCCGAAGATCGCGAAGGGGGCGATCGGCACCATGAAGACCAGGCCGTACGCGAGCATGTCGATGAAACGGAGCTCCCGCCGAAGCTCCTGGCGGTAGCCGAAGTTCTCGAGGGATACCGGTCCCTCTGCCGGTTGCGGACTCACGCCCGCTTGAGGGGAAGCCATGAGGCGTCACGATAGTGCTCGATGATCGTTTGTGAAAGATATCGATCCGCCAATTCATCGCGCGGTATGTCGTTGTTTCGCGGTTATCCCCACCAAGCGCGCTGGGCGGTCAAAGTACCCATCCTGGACAGCGTGGGCGCCCGGGTCGGCGCGGTCCAAAAATCCAGTTAGCCTGATGGGACGGGTGGGGCCGGCGGTGACGCGGCGGCTTGCCGAATTCTGCCCGCGTGGATGAACCAAACCACGGGCCCAGACGCTCTTGCATATGAAAGCCGCAGCACCCCCGAGGAGGAGGCCCGTGACACAACAGACCTGGGACGAACTGGGCGCACCACTGCCCGGTCCCGAGTTCCGAGCCGCCAGTGATGCCATCGTGGCCAACATCGAGCAGGTCATCGAGGGCAAGACGGCAACGGTGCGGCTCGCACTCGCCGTCCTGCTGGCCGAGGGTCACCTCCTGATCGAAGACGTTCCCGGCGTCGGCAAGACCAAACTCGCCAAGGCGCTCGCCCGCTCGATCGACTGCTCCGTCCGCCGCATCCAGTTCACCCCCGACCTCCTGCCGAGCGACGTCACCGGCGTCAGCGTCTACAACCAGGAGAACCACGACTTCGAGTTCAAGCCGGGCGCGGTCTTCGCCAACCTGGTGGTCGGCGACGAGATCAACCGGGCCTCGCCGAAGACCCAGTCGGCGCTGCTCGAGTGCATGGAGGAGCGGCAGGTCACGGTCGACGGCACGACCTACGAGCTGCAGACGCCCTTCATGGTCATCGCGACGCAGAACCCGATCGAGATGGAGGGCACCTACCCGCTGCCCGAGGCGCAGCGCGACCGGTTCACCGCCCGGATCGCGATGGGCTACCCCGACGCGGGTGCGGAGCTGGCGATGCTCGACGCGCACGGCGCGCACGACCCGCTGCAGGCCCTGCGGCCGGTCTCCGACGCCGCCACCGTGCGCCGGCTGATCGCCACGGTGCGCGACGTGCACGCGGCCGAAGCGGTCAAGCAGTACGCGGTCGACCTGGTCACCGCCACCCGCGAAGCCCCGGACCTCCGGCTGGGCGCCTCCCCCAGGGCCGCCCTCCAGCTGCTGCGCACCGCCCGGGCCGTCGCCGCCCTCGAGTCGCGCGACTACGTCCTCCCCGACGACCTCCAGGCGCTGGCCGTCCCCGTGCTCGCGCACCGGATCATCCCGACCGCCGACGCGCAGCTGGCCCGCCGCACGACCGACGCGATCGTCGCCGACATCGTGCACCGGCTGCCGCTGCCGCACGACCGCGGCCGCAACCCTTACGACACCCGTCCCCAGTCCAGCGACGGGCGCGGCGACTACCGGAGGATGTGACGTGCGCGAAGCGCTGCGCGGGCTGACCACGCGCGGTCGCTCGTTCCTCGCGGCGGGCGGCGCGGCCGCCCTGTCGGCGCTGATCCTCGGCGAGAAGGACTTGCTCCGGGTCGCGGTGCTGCTGGCGATCCTGCCGCTGCTGGCCGCGGCCTACGTCGGCCGCAGCCGCTACAAGCTGGCCTGCAGCCGGTCCCTGGAGCCACACCGGGTGCAGGTCGGCGCCAGCTCGCGGGTGATCCTGCGGCTGCAGAACCTGTCCCGGCTGCCCACGGGCACGCTGCTGCTCGAGGACCGGCTGCCGTACGCCCTGGGCAGCCGGCCCCGCGTGGTGCTCGAACGGCTCGGCGCGCACCAGGCCAGCTCGGTCGCCTACACGGTCCGCGCCGACGTGCGCGGCCGCTACGAGGTCGGCCCACTGGTGGTCCGGCTCACCGACCCGTTCGGCCTCTGCGAGCTGTCCCGCTCGTTCCCGTCGGTCGACCGGCTCACCGTGATCCCGCAGGTCGTGCCGCTCCCCTCGGTGCGCCTGGTCGGCGAGTTCGCCGGCACCGGCGACAGCCGGGCGCGGTCGGTGGCCGTGCACGGCGAGGACGACGCGGCGACCCGCGAGTACCGGCGCGGCGACGACCTGCGCCGGGTGCACTGGAAGTCGACGGCCCGGGTCGGCGAGCTGATGGTGCGCCGCGAGGAGCAGCCGTGGGAGAGCCGGGCCACGGTCGTGCTCGACACCCGGCAGTACGGGCACCGCGGCGAGGGTCCGACCTCGAGCTTCGAGTGGGCGGTCTCGGCCGCCGCCTCGATCGCCGTGCACCTGCGGGCCGCCGGCTACAAGCTGCGGCTGGTCACCGACGCCGGGGTCGACGTCGACGCGGGTGAGGCGGGCGGCGAGGGCATGCTCCTCGACCACCTGGCCGAGGTGAAGCTGACCCCGCGCGGCGACGTGGGCCTGCTGGTCGAGCGCGTCCGGCGGCGTTCCGACGGCGGCCTCGTGATCGCCGTCCTGGGCGGCCTGGAGCCCGGCGAGACCGAGCTGCTGGCCGCGCTGCGCGGCAACAACGCCACCTGCATCGCGGTGCTGGTCGACACGTCGACCTGGCTCAACCTGGCCCCCGAGGCCCGGGCCGAGGCCGACGCCGCCCGCGAGGCGGCCTCGCTCGGCCTGCTCAGCAGCGGCTGGCGGGTGGTCGGCGCGGCGCACGGCGACAAGCTGCCGGCGCTGTGGCCGCAGGCGGCCCGGGGCTCACAGGGCTTCGCCTACCGGGCCACGATGGCCGAGACGGTGGCCGGCACGTTGGGAGTGGCGCGATGAGGAGCCGGCGGCACATGGGCGTGGTGGCGGCGGTCGCCACCCTGATGGCCGCGGCGCCCCTGAGCACGATCTTCGAGCAGTGGACCTGGCTGATCCAGTGCACGATCACGGTGGCGCTGATCGCCGGTGCGGCGACCCTGGCCCGCACCGCACGGGCACCGGTCTGGGCCCAGTTCCTGACCATGCTGGTCACCCTGCTGCTGGCGCTGACCTGGCTGTTCCCGAGCGGCGAGGAGATCGCCGGGCTCATACCGTGGGCCGGCACGCTCGACCACTTCGGCACGCTGCTCACCGACTCCGCGAGCGACATGCGGACGTACGCCGTCCCGGTGCCCGACGGCGACCCGCTGCTGTTCGTCGCGGTGCTCGGCATCGGCGCGGTCGCGGTGATGGTCGACCTGGCGGTGGTCGGGCTGCGCAAGCCGGCGCTGGCCGGGCTGCCGATGCTGGCCATCTACTCCGTGCCGGTCGCGGTCTACTCGGCGAGCGTCTCGTTCCTGCCGTTCGTGATCGGCGCGATGGGCTTCCTGTGGCTGCTGGTCGCCGACAAGGTCGACGGCGTGCGCCGGTTCGGCCGGCGGTTCACCGGCGACGGGCGGGACGTCGACGTCTGGGAACCGTCGCCCCTGGCGGCGGCCGGGCGGCGGCTCGCGATCGTCGGCGTGCTGGTGGCGGTCGCGCTGCCGGTCGCCGTACCCGGGATGACCTCCGGTCTGCTGGCCCGCCTCAACAACGGCTCCGGCGACGGCGTCGGGCTCGGCGACGGCTCCGGCCGGCCCGGCCGGATCAACCTGTTCGCGGCGCTGCAGGGTCAGCTCCGGCAGAACAAGCTGGTCACCTTCGCGCGCGTGACGACCACCGACCCGGACCCGTTCTACCTGCGGTTCGCGGTGGCCGACGACATCTCCTCGGAGGGCTTCCGCAGCCGCACGCCGCAGGGCCGCAACCTGCGGCAGCTCGAGGACCCGCGGTCGGAGCCCCGCAGCGGCGTGACCTACGAGCAGTACTCGGCCGAGGTCTCGATGACCAGCGACTACCAGATGCAGTTCGCACCGATGTACGGCACGCTGATCGGCACCGACGGCCTCGACAACCAGTGGCAGTACGACCCGAACCAGCAGGTCATCTTCTCCAACCGGGCGACCGCGCGGGACAAGGACTACCGGTTCGACTTCGTCCGGGCCAACTACACGGAGGAGGCGCTGCGCTCCGCCCCGGCCCCGGACGCCAACAACCTGGAGGTCAAGCGGTTCACCGCGGTGCCGACGGTCCGGCAGGTGCAGAACCAGGTCGACGAGCTGGTCACCGGCGAGCCCACCACCTACGACAAGGTGATGGCGATCTACCGGTTCTTCTCGGCGTCCAACAACTTCCGCTACGAGCTGCAGACCGAGGGCGGCACGTCGGGCGAGGACATCGTCAACTTCCTCACCAACCGCAAGGGCTACTGCCAGCAGTACGCGGCGACGATGGCCTGGATGGTGCGCGAGGCCGGCATCCCGGCGCGGGTGGCGTTCGGCTTCACCAACGGCACGTCGCGGGAGAACGGCGCGATGGTGCTGACGAACCTCAACCTGCACGCGTGGACCGAGGTCTACTTCGGGCCGGAGTACGGCTGGGTGCCGTTCGACGCGACGCCGCGCGCCGGTGTGCCCGGCGCGGTGCGCCCGGACTACGCACCGGACCCGGACGCGCCACGGGTGACGCCGTCGGCGGCCCCGTCGGGTTCGGCCGGGCCGGGCTCGGACGACCCGAACGACCTGCCGGGCAAGGAGGACCCGGGCGGCAACGAGGCACTGCCTGAGCTGCCGGGGCCGACGCTGCCCAAGTGGCCGTTCTACACCGGTGGCGTGGTCGTCCTGGCCCTGCTGCTGCTGGGCATGCCGGCGTTCCGCCGGTCGCGCCTCCGCCGGCGCCGCAATGCGGCGACGGTCGCGGCCACGGACGTGGCTCCCGGCACGGCGACGGTGCTGCCGACGAGCGAGGCGGCCAGACGAAGCCGGGCACACGCCCACGCGGCGTGGGACGAGCTGATCGACACGATGGTCGACTACAAGGTGCCGATCGACCGCACGGAGACACCGCGGGCAACGGCTGAGCGGCTGGCGGTGGCCGAGCTACGCGGCGACACGACCGGCGCGGTCGACGGGGTGCGGCTGCTGGGCCAGGCGGAGGAACGGGCGCGGTACGCCCGGAGCCCGCTGGCCGGCCCGGGCCTGCCGGAGGC
>NZ_JBFAIU010000384.1:0-6496 GCF_040654855.1 Asanoa sp. NPDC050611 | reverse complement strand
ATGGAGAAGCTCAAGATCGCCGACAGCCGCCGGCTGCGCGGTCTGGGCGACCAGCAGCGCAAGGCGCTCCTTGGAGAGTTCGCCGGCAACTGACCCGCCACGCGGGTAGAACGAAGCTGTGACCATGCATGACGAGGCGCGCCCGGCGGCTCGGCTCACGGTCCTGACCGGTCCTTCCGAGGCCGGGCGGGCCGCCGTGATCCGGCTGGTCCGGGCGCGTTCGCCATGGGTGCGGATACCCGTCATGGTCACCACCCGGCGGCGGCGCGACCACGAGGTCGACGGCGTGCACTACACGTTCGTCGACGAGGCCGCGTACGACCGGCTGATCGCGGAGCAGGGCCTGCTCGAGTCCGCGGCGATCAGGCACCACCGGTACGGCACGCCCCGCCGTCCCGTGGACGCCTGGCTGGCCGCGGGCGAGCCGGTCCTGCTCTCCATCGACCCCCGCGGCGCCGAGCTGGTCACCCTGGCCGTCCCGGACGCCCGCGTGGTGCTCCTGCTCGCCCCGCACGAACGGGTCACGGCGGCGGGGGACGGGATAGCCGGCGCGATCATCAACCACGCCGCCGGGCGAGCGGCCGACGAGCTGGTAGGATTGCTCGGTTCGCCATTCCTGACCCCGGCCCGACCGCCGCGCGGCGGTTGAGAACGCAGAGGTTTGTTTTCCGTGGGATCCATCGCCACCAACCCTGAAGGCATCACCAACCCGCCGATCGACGAGCTGCTCGAGAAGACCACGTCGAAGTACGCCCTGGTCATCTTCGCGGCCAAGCGCGCCCGCCAGGTCAACGCCTACTACAGCCAGCTCGGCGAAGGCCTCCTGGAATACGTCGGCCCGCTGGTGGAGACCACGCCGCAGGAGAAGCCCCTCTCGATCGCGATGCGCGAGATCAACGCCGGCCTGCTCACGGCCGAGCCGACCGACCAGCCCTGAGGTCATGACCGCCCGGGTCGTTCTCGGCGTCGGTGGCGGGATCGCCGCCTACAAGGCCGCCGAGCTGCTCCGCCTGTTCACCGAGTCGGGGCACCGGGTGAGGGTCATTCCGACCGCGTCCGCACTGCGCTTCGTCGGCGCACCGACCTGGGCCGCGCTGTCCCGTGAGCCGGTCGCCGACGACGTGTGGGCCGACGCGCACGAGGTGCCGCACGTGCGCCTCGGCAAGGAGGCCGACCTCGTCGTGGTGGCTCCGGCCACCGCCGACCTGATCGCGAAGGCCGCGCACGGCCTCGCCGACGACCTCCTGACCAACACGCTGCTCACCGCCCGCTGCCCGGTCGTGCTGGCGCCGGCGATGCACACCGAGATGTGGGAGCACCCGGCCACCCAGGCCAACGTGGCCCTGCTGCGGTCCCGCGGCACGCTGGTCATCGAGCCCGCGAGCGGCCGGCTGACGGGCTCCGACACGGGCAAGGGCCGGCTACCGGACCCGACAGAGATCTTCGCGTACGCCCGGCGGGCGCTGGTCCGCGGCGGCGCCGGAGCCGACCTCGCGGGCCGGCACGTCGTGGTCACGGCCGGCGGCACCCGTGAGCCGCTCGACCCGGTGCGCTTCCTGGGCAACCGCTCCTCGGGCAAGCAGGGGTACGCGTTCGCCCGCACCGCCGCCGCTCGCGG
Organism: Asanoa sp. NPDC050611; assembly: GCF_040654855.1. Classification (NCBI taxonomy): domain Bacteria; kingdom Bacillati; phylum Actinomycetota; class Actinomycetes; order Micromonosporales; family Micromonosporaceae; genus Asanoa; species Asanoa sp. NPDC050611. The sequence continues at coordinate 4,878 of NZ_JBFAIU010000384.1, read as the reverse complement.
CGCGCGGGTCACCCTGGTCAGCGCCAACCCCACCCTTCCCGCGCCGGCCGGCGTCGACGTCGTGGTCGTCGGCACCACCGAGGAGCTGCGCAAGGCGACCGTCGAGGCCGCCGCCGACGCCGACGCCGTCGTGATGGCCGCCGCGCCCGCGGACTTCCGGCCCGCCGCGTACGCCGCGGAAAAGATCAAAAAGGTGCCCGGCGCCGAGCCCGCGCCGATCGCCCTGGCGCTCAACCCCGACATCGCCGCCGAGCTGGGCGAACGCAAGCCCGCCGGCCAGGTGCTGGTGGTCTTCGCGGCCGAGACCGTGGCGAGCGGCGAGGCGCTGGCCAACGCGCGGCGGAAACTCGCCGTCAAGAAAGCCGACATGATCGTCGTCAACCAGGTCGGCGCCGATAAGGTCTTCGGGTCCGACGCCAACGCCGCGACGGTGCTCGGTGCCGACGGCACGGAAACCGTTTTTCCGCAGCAACCTAAGGAAGACCTGGCCGACGCCGTCTGGGATCTGGTAACAACACGCTTGAGCACGTCTTGACCGAGGGTGTTGCCGCAGGAGGCATGGCGGCGCGGCGCACCCTGGGCCGGACCCGAACTTTTGTGAAGGAGCACCGTGGCACGTCGCCTGTTCACGTCCGAGTCGGTTACGGAGGGCCATCCGGACAAGATCGCTGACCAGATCAGCGATGGCATCCTCGACGCGCTCCTGTCACAGGACCCGCGCAGCCGGGTCGCGGTCGAGACCATGATCACGACCGGCCAGGTCCACGTCGCCGGCGAGGTGACGACCCAGGCGTACGCGGACATCCCCACCATCGTCCGCGAGACCATCCTCGGCATCGGCTACGACTCGTCGAAGAAGGGCTTCGACGGCGCGTCGTGCGGCGTCAGCATCTCGATCGGCTCGCAGTCGCCCGACATCGCGCAGGGCGTCGACACCGCGATCGAGTTGCGCGACGGCGAGAGCGCGGGCGACGCGCTCGACCGCCAGGGCGCCGGCGACCAGGGCATGATGTTCGGCTTCGCCTGCTCGGAGACGCCCGAGCTGATGCCGCTGCCGATCGCGCTGGCGCACCGGCTGGCCCGTCGCCTGTCGGTGGTGCGCAAGGACGGCACGGTGCCCTACCTGCGTCCCGACGGCAAGACCCAGGTCACCATCGAATACGACGGCCTGCGCCCGATGCGCCTCGACACCGTCGTGGTCTCGTCGCAGCACGCCGCCGACATCTCGCTGGAGTCCCTGCTCACACCGGACGTGCGCGAGCACGTGATCGGGCCCGAGCTGGAGGGCCTCGGCCTCGACACCGAGGGCTACCGCCTGCTCGTCAACCCGACCGGCCGCTTCGAGATCGGCGGCCCGATGGGCGACGCGGGCCTGACCGGCCGCAAGATCATCGTGGACACCTACGGCGGCTACGCCCGCCACGGCGGCGGCGCGTTCTCCGGCAAGGACCCGTCCAAGGTGGACCGCTCGGCCGCGTACGCGATGCGCTGGGTCGCCAAGAACGTCGTGGCCGCGGGCCTGGCCGAGCGCTGCGAGGCGCAGGTCGCCTACGCGATCGGCAAGGCGCACCCGGTGAGCCTGTTCGTCGAGACGTTCGGCACCGAGAACGTGGCGGTCGACCGCATCGAGAAGGCGATCGGCGAGGTCTTCGACCTGCGTCCGGCCGCGATCATCCGCGACCTCGACCTGCTCCGCCCGATCTACCAGCAGACCGCCGCCTACGGCCACTTCGGCCGCGAGCTGCCGGACCTGACCTGGGAGAACACCGACCGCGCGGCCGACCTGAAGAACGCCGCCGGCCTCTGAGGCACAGCTGTCGGAAAGGCGGGCCCACGGGCCCGCCTTTTCCGTGCCCTGGCCCCGGGGCCGCACGGCCCGGCGGGTGAGCGGGCGGGCGGTGGAAGGATGGTGCGGTGGCGAACCGGAGCAACCGTGCGGAGCGCGAACCCGCACCCGAGCTGCCGGTCGCCCGTGTCTGCGTCGACGTGCCGCTGCCGCACCTGGACCGGCTCTTCGACTACCTGGTCCCGGCCGAGTTGCACGAGTCCGCCCGGCCGGGCACCCGGGTCAAGGTGCGCTTCGCCGGCCAGCTCGTCGACGGCTGGCTGATCGAGCGCGCCGCCGAGTCGGCGGTGCCCAAGCTGGCCTACCTGGAGCGGCTCGTCTCTCCGGAGCGGGTGCTGACCCCGGAGATCGCGGGGCTGGCCCGGGCGGTCGCGGACCGCTACGCCGGCAGCCTCGCCGACGTCCTCCGCCTCGCGGTCCCACCACGCCACGCGCGCGCCGAACAGTCGCCGCCGGCCGGGAGTGACCCGGCGGCCACCGGCCAGCCGCCGGCCGAAGGCCAACCGCGGGATGCCGACCAGGCGCCAGATGCCGACCGGGCGCGGTCGGGTGAGCCGGCAGGCGCGGATGCCCCGGCGCCGCCCGTCACGGACACCGGGTGGTCCGACTACCACGCGGGGGAGGGCTTCCTGCGGGCGCTGCGTGACGGCAAGGCCCCCCGCGCCGTGTGGTCCGCCCTCGCCGGTGAGGACTGGCCCGCCCGGATCGCCGAGGCCGCGGCCGTCACCCTGGCCGCCGGCAAGGGCGTCGTCGCCGTCGTGCCCGATGCCCGTGACCTCGACCGCCTCGATGCCGCGCTCACCCAGGCCCTCGGCAAGGACCGGCACGTCACCCTGGCAGCCGGGCTGGGGCCCGCGAAGCGCTACCGCGCCTTCCTCGCCGCCAGCCGCGGCATCGTCAAGGTGGTCGCGGGCACCCGGGCCGCCGCGTTCGCGCCGGTCGCCGACGTGGGCCTCGTGGTGATCTGGGACGACGGCGACGACCTGCACGCCGAGCCGCGGGCGCCCTACCCGCACGCCCGCGAGGTGCTGCTCACCCGCGCCCAGCGGGCCGGGGCCGCCGCCCTCGTCGCCGGGTACGCCCGCACCGCCGAGGCGCAGCTGCTGGTCGAGACGGGCTGGGCGCACGAGGTGGCCGCCGACCGCGCGACAGTGCGGCGGCGTACCCCCGCCATCACGCCGACCGGCGACGACCCGCAGCTGGCCCGCGACCCCGGCGCGGCGACCGCCCGGCTGCCGAGCCTGGCCTGGGACGCCGCCCGGGCCGCCCTGAAGGCCGACACGCCGGTGCTGGTCCAGGTGCCCCGCCGCGGCTACCTGCCGTCGGTCTCCTGCGCCACCTGCCGCGCCCCGGCCCGCTGCGGCACCTGCCAGGGGCCGCTCGCCCTGCGCTCCTCCCACGCCGTGCCGGCCTGCCGCTGGTGCGGCCGCGTCGCCGGCGACCACGTCTGCCCGCACTGCGGCGGCCGCGGCCTGCGGGCGGCCGTCACCGGCGCCCGCCGGACGGCCGAGGAGCTCGGCCGCGCGTTCCCGGAGATCCCGGTCCGCACGTCCGGGCGCGACGAGGTGCTCACCGAGGTGCCCGCCGCCGCCGCGGTGGTGGTCGCCACGCCGGGCGCGGAGCCCGTCGCGACCGGTGGCTACGGCGCGGTGCTGCTGCTCGACACCTGGGCCCTGCTCACCCGGGCCGACCTGCGCGCGGGCGAGGAGGCCCTGCGGCGGTGGATGACGGCCGCCGCACTGGCCAGGCCGGGAGGCGCGGGCGGCCGGGTCGTGATCGTCGCCGACGGCGGCGTGCCGGTCGTGCAGGCGCTGCTGCGCTGGGACCCGGGCTGGTACGCGGCCCGCGAGCTGGCCGAGCGCCGCGAGCTGGGGTTCCCGCCCGCGGCCCGGATGACCAGCCTGACCGGCCCCGCGCCCGCGGTGGCCGACCTGCTGCAGGCCGTCCACCTGCCGCCGGAGGCCGAGCTGCTCGGCCCGGTGCCCGCCGACCAGGACCAGGAGCGCTATCTGGTCCGCGCCACCCGGGGCCGGGCGGCCGAGGTCGCGGCCGCCCTGCACGCCGCGTCGGGGGTCCGCAGCGCCCGCAAGGCGCCCGACGCCGTAAGAGTGCAGGTAGACGCCACGGACCTCTTCTGAGGCCACACGAGCACCACACGAGCACCACTGACCAAGACCGTAGACTTGTCGGGATTGCGCCCGCGTGCCCCGCGCGGGCGACCCGAACGAGGAGTTCCACGTGACCGTCCAGCCCATCCGTCTGTTCGGCGACCCGGTGCTACGTACGCCCGCGGACCCGGTCGTCGACTTCGACGCTGAGCTGCGCAAGCTGGTCGCCGACCTGGTGGAGACCATGCAGGAGCAGTCGGGGGCCGGGCTGGCCGCGCCGCAGCTCGGTGTCGGCCTGCGGGTGTTCGCCTTCGACGTCGACGACGTGGTCGGCCACATCGTCAACCCGCAGGTCAGCTTCCCCGACGAGGAGGAGCAGGACGGTCCGGAGGGTTGCCTGTCGATCCCGGGGATCTATGTCGACACGAAGCGCCGCATGAACGTCGTCGCCACCGGCTTCAACCAGTTCGGCGACCCGATCAAGCTGGTCGGCACGGGGCTGATGGCGCGCTGCGTGCAGCACGAGACCGACCACCTCGACGGGGTGCTGTTCCTCGACCGGCTCGACGCGGGCGCCCGCAAGGAAGCGATGAAGGAGATCCGCCAGGCCGAGTGGTACGACGCCGGCGCGCCGCCGGTGATCAAGGCCAGCCCGCACGGCGGTGCGGCGTTCGGCCTGGGCGGGGTGCGCTGATGCGACTGGTCTTCGCCGGCACGCCGGCGGTCGCGGTGCCGGCGCTGGACGCGATCGCGGCGTCCTCCCACGAGCTGCTCGCGGTCGTCACGCGCCCGGACGCGCCCGCCGGCCGGGGCCGCCACCTGGTGCGCTCGCCCGCCGGCGCCTGGGCCGACGAGCACGGCGTCGAGGTGCTCACCCCGGCCAAGCCGCGCGAGCCCGAGTTCCAGGAACGGCTGCGCGCGCTC
>NZ_JBFAIU010000383.1:0-6533 GCF_040654855.1 Asanoa sp. NPDC050611 | reverse complement strand
CGTCCCCGACGATCGACCGTGACGGCAGAGACGATCTCCCCCGTACGGGGGATCGCCCATCACGACCAGCGCCGGCGCGGAGACCCGGGCCAGCCGCTGCTCGGCCGGGGCGTGGCTGGTGGTCGCCGTGAGCCGGAACGAGGCGAGGTGGTCGCCGCCGCGCAGGCTCTCCTTGATCCGGCGCCGGTGGTCGGCCAGGTCCGCGGGCGGGTGGCCGGGGTAGTAGCGCCCGTAGTAGGACGCCCACGCGGCCGGGCCCCACGGCTTGCGCAGCAGCAGCGACACCGTCAGCCTGGCGGCGGCGCTCAGCTTCGGGTCGCGCACGAACGGGCCGAGCAGGACGATCGCGGAGACGAGGTCGGGTCGCTCGGCCGCGGCGTAGACGGCCGCGCCGGCGCCCATGCTGTTGCCCAGCAGCGCGGCCGGGCCGCCGCCGAGGTGCTCGACGAGGGCGAGCGCGTCGCCGGCCTGCGCCACGTCGTCGTAGGAGTCGAAGCCGTCGGAGCTCTCGCCGTGACCCCGCGAGTCGAAGGTCGCGACCCGGTAGCCGGCGTCGGCCAGGGCCGGGACGGTGAAGCGGTAGACCGCGCGCAGGTCGCCCATGCCGTGCAGGCCGACGACCAGCGGACCGTCGCCCTGGACGTCGTAGGCGATGCGGCGGCCGGCGCCGCGGTCGAGGTAGTTAGTGCTCATAGCCAAAAAGCTAATGCCATTAACTTCGATCGTCAACCCGGGTGAGCGTCGTCTCCAGCCGGCGGGTGGCGTCCAGGTGGTCCGCTGTCCAGATCACCCGGACCGCCGTGCTGCCGTCGCCGCCGCTCAGGTCCCCGCGGAGGGCCTCGACCAGGCGGCTGTCGGCGCGCAGGTCGGGCGGCTGCGGCGCGGGGGCCGGGCGGTCGGCGCCGATGCTCGCGGCCAGGTCGGCGTACCAGCGCTCGGTGGTCCGGCTCGTGCGCAGCAGCAGCGACCGGGCGGCGGCACGGTCGCCAGGGCTCTGGTCGTCCCGCTGCCACAGGTCGAGCACCGCGTCGGAGGCGATGCGCAGCCCGGCCACGCCGTTGACCAGGCTGGTGATCTCCGGCAGCGGCTTCGGCTTGGCGCCCCGCTCGGACAGGTAGGTGCGGAACGTGTCGTCGAGCCGGCGGGCGGCGGCGGCCGACCGCTGCGCCTCGGCCGTGGGCGGCGGCGGGCGGGCCGCTCCGTCGCAGCAGAGCGCCGCGTACGCGACGACGGCCCGCAGGTAGTGCGCGCTGCTGTCGTACGCGTCGGCGAGCGCGGTCCGCAGTTCCTTGCGCGCACCCCGCGGCCAGAGCAGCAGCCCGACCAGAATGCTGATCCCCACGCCGATCGCGATGTCCTCGATCCGGATCAGCCCGAGCTGCCACCCCGCCGGCTGGATGATGTTGAACAGGATCAGCAGCGTGACGGTGAACGCGGCCTGCCCGGCGGCGAACGAGATCAGCGCGGGCGCGACGCCGGCCATCAGGATGGCCACCGGCAGCAACGCCCACAGCACGTCGATGTCGGTCCCGATGCCGATCAGGATCACCGCGCCGATCACGAAGCCCACGACCGTGCCGGCCATGGCCCGCACCGCGTTCTGCCCGGTGGCCAGCGCGTTGGAGCGCAGCACGGCGAGCGCGCCGAAGATCACCCAGAACGAGTGCTGCACGCCGGTGTAGTGCACGACCACGACGGCGGCGGCCACCCCGACCGCGCCGCGCAGGCTGTTGTGCAGCCAGGTCGAGTGCCACTGGAGGTGGGCCAGCGCGCGCTCGCGGGCCGTGGCGAACGGGCCGGCCAGGCCGCCGGGCTGCTGGCCGAGGGCGCGCTGCAGCCAGGTGCGCCGCTCGGCCGCGACGCTCAGGTCGACGTTGCGGGCGACGAGGCGGACGGCGTACGCCATCTCCTGGACCCGGAAGCTCGGCTCCAGGGCGCTGACGAACTCGGTCGCCCGGCCGGCGCCGGGCACCGGGTTCGAGGTCACCGCCCGACCCATCCGGCCGAGGGCCGCGTCCAGCCGGCGCTGGGCGGCGTGCAGCGCGTCGGCCGTGGCGTCCGGGTTCTCCAGCAGGTCCGCGGCCGCGTCCAGCAGGTCGCCGGCGGCCTCCTTGGCGGCGGCGGCCGGCTCGGTGCCGGCGGCGCGGGCCGCGTGATGCCGGGTGATGTCGCGGATCCAGCCGAGCTCGTCGATCAGCCGGACCCGGGCGCGGGCCGAGGTGGTCAGGCCCGTGGGTCGGATGGGTGCGGCGAGGAAACCCCGGTGCAGCGCCTGCACGGTCTCGTCGGCGCGGTCGACGAGCGCCGCGTGCTCCGCCGGCGAAGGGCCGCCGCCGCGCCAGACCGCCGCGCCCGCGTGCATCGTCTCGGCGAGGGCACGGCAGGCGGCGACCGTCGGGGCGCGCAGCGGGTCCCGGGTCGGTGCCGGCCAGAGGAAGCGGACGGCCAGCAGGGCGGCGCCGGCCGCCAGCCCCCAGCCGGCGAGCCGCGGGATCACCTGGTCGGCGCCCGCGGGCAGGGACACCGCCAGGATCACCGCGAGCAGCAGCGAGACGCTGGCGCTGGCGAGCACGGAGCTGACGACGCCGGAGAAGACGATGAGGAACGCGACGAGCAGGATGATCGGCGCCGCGAGCCAGACGTGCGGCGAGACCAGGGTGCCGATCGCGATCAGCACGCCGCCGGCGGCGATCAACCCCAGCTCGGCCTGGATCCGCTCGCGCATGGGCCCGCCGAACTCGACGAGCAGGAGCTGGCAGAACGCGCCGATGATGGCGAAGGTGCCGACCGAGACGTTGCCGACGACCTCGAGGCCGATCGCGAACACGCTGGGCGCCACGACCGCGGCCCGGGCGGCCCGGCGGACGGCGCCGTCGACCCAGAGGCGCTTGGCGAAGCGGGTCGTGGCGCTCACGACCTGGGTCATCACCGCCCCAACACCGACATAGCGGATCTTTCTCTCAGGCTAACACCGTTGTCCGGCGGTACGGCGCTCGATGGCGTGCAGCACCGCGGCCATGTCGGCGGGGCCATGGCCGAGGGCCAGCGTCTCCGCGTAGAGCGCGTGCGCGGCGTCCAGCAGCGGGGACGCCAGGCCGGCCTGGCGGGCGGCCGCCGCGACGAGGCGGTTGTTGTCGAGGACGTTGGCGATGGACGCCTGCACGGCAAAGTCGCGGTCGACGAGCTTGCGGGCCTTGACCCGGGAGACCGCGCTCGCCATCGGGCCGGCGTCGAGGACGGTGACGAACTGCTCCAGGTCGAGCCCGTGCCCGGCGGCGAAGTGGACGGCCTCGGCCAGCCCGGTCACGAGGGTGATCAGGTACAGGTTGACGGCGAGCTTCATCGTCAGGGCACCGGGCACGGGGCCGCAGATGAAGCTCGTCCGGCCCAGCGGGGCGAGCAGCGGGCGGACCGTCGCCACGGCGTCCGGGTCGCCGGCCAGCATGATCACCAGTTCGCCGGCCTCGGCGGGCTTGCGGGACCCGGAGACCGGTGCCTCGACGTACCGGCCACCGCGGGCCTCGACCTCGGCCGCCAGGGCGCGGGAGTGCTCCGGGGCCGTCGTGCCCATGTGGACGACGATCTTGTCGGTCAGCGGTGTCGTGCCGAGTGTGGCGTCGATCGCGGCCGCGTCCGCCAGCATCATCAGCAGCACGTCGACCTGCCCGATGAGGTCGGCCGCGCTCGCGGCCACCGTCGCACCGGCGGCGCGCAGCGGCTCGGCCCGGGCCGCGGTGCGGTTCCAGACGACCAGCGGTGCTCCGGAGCGGAGCAGGTTGTGCGCCATCGGCGCGCCCATCACACCGAGACCGGCGAATCCGAGCCGCATGCCGCTTCTCCTTCGTTCCATGACAGCTGTCATAATATGACGGCTGTCATAGGGGGTGGAAGGGCATGACCGAACGCGGCCCGCGCGAGCGGATGGTGTTCAGCGCGGCCCAGCTGATCCGGCGCGACGGTGTCACCGCGACCGGGCTGCGCGACGTGGTCGCGCACGCCGACGCGCCGCGGGGCTCGCTGGCGCACTACTTCCCGGGCGGGAAGGAGCAGCTCGTCAACGAGGCGGTCGACTGGGCGGGCTGGTACGCGGCCAACCGGATCGACCGGTTCCTCGCGGGCCTGGCCCGGGCCACGCCGGGCCGGCTGTTCGCCGCGATGGTGCGCCAGTGGACCGACGAGTTCGCCGCGATCGGCTACGACCAGGGCTGCCCGGTCGCCGCGGCCACCGTCGACGCGTCGGTCACCGCGTCGACCCGGGCCGCGGCCGCGGCGGCGTTCGCCGCGTGGCGGGCGCCGATCGCCCGCGCGCTGGTCGGCATGGGCGTGCCGGCCCGCAAGGCCACCTCCGCCGCCACGCTGATGGTCAGCGCGCTGGAGGGCGCGATCCTGATCGCCCGGGCCGAGCGGTCCCCCCGCGCGCTGACCACGGTCGCCCGGGAGCTGGGCCCGCTGCTGGACGGCTACGTCATCCGTTGACCAGCGTCGCGGCACGCTGGGCGACGGCCAGGGTGGCCGCGTGCGTGTTGCCGGTGACGATCGACGGGACCACGGACGAGTCGGCGACCCGCAACCCGTCGACCGCGTGCACCCGCAGCTCGGGGTCGACCACCGCGGCGCCGTCGATGCCCATCCGGCAGGTGCCGACGGGGTGGCAGCAGGGCGTCACGGTGTCGCGCACGTACTGCGCCAGCACGGCCGCGCTGTCCACACCGGACCCAGGGAACTCCTCGACGCCGGCCAGCGCCGGCGCGGCACCGACCTCGCGGGCCATCCGCAGCCCGGCCACCAGCCGGTCGAGGTCCGCGTCGTCGGCGAGCAGCGCCGGGTCGATCAGCGGCGGCGCGAACGGGTCGTGCCCGCTCAGCCGCACCGTGCCGCGGCTGCGAGGCCGGGTCAGCGCGAACACCACCGAGTAGCCGGCCTCCTCGCCGGGCTCGCTGCGCGGGTGCAGCGGCCGGTCGCCGAACGCGATGTGCAGGTCGGGCGGCCCGTCCGGGTCGGTGCTGGCCAGCACGTGCGGCGTGCCGTCCGGGCGGTCGCCGTCGGCGGCGTAGGCGACCTGCGAGCGCGGGTGGTCGTGCAGGTTGGCGCCGACACCCGGCAGGTCCGCGACCACGGGCAGCCCGACCTCGCGCAGGTGGTCGCCGGGCCCGATGCCGGAGAGCAGCAGCAGCCGGGGCGACCCGATCGCGCCGGCGGCCAGCAGCACCTCACCGTCCACCCAGGTCACCGTGGTGCGGCCGGCGACCTGGTGCGCCACGCCGCGGCAGGTGCCGCGGTCGACCACCAGCCCGACCGCCTGGGCACCGGCCAGCACGGTCAGGTTCGGCCGGTCGGCGACGGCCGCGAGCAGCTCCTCGGCGTGCGGCGCGGCCCGGTCGGCCTGCGGATGGTGCCCGGACGCGACCGCCGCCGCCGAGAACGGGTCGGTCGCGGGCCCGATCGGCGAGGCGGCACCGGTGCCGAACAACGGCAGCAGCGAGTCGTAGGTCCAGCCCGTCGCGCCGGCGTCGGCCCACGCGTCGTAGCTGGCCGGGTCGCCGAGCCCGGACATGAGCCCGTCGGCGGCGCTGGAGCCGCCTATGGCCTTGCCCAGTGGGTAAGGAAGTGCCGCACGGTCGGCCTCGACCTGCGGAACAGTGGTGAAACCCCAGTCGGCGGCGGGCGGCACGGCGGGGCCGGCCTCCAGCAGCAGCACCGTGACCGCACGGTCCGTGGACAGGCGGGCGGCCAGCGCGCAACCGGCCGTGCCGGCGCCGACCACGATGTAGTCGTAGGAGCGCATGGCGGATCCTCCCCGGGATCGGCCCATCTGTCGATGCTAGGCGAGCGGCCGGCCCGTGCGCAGGTCAACGGCTCAAACCGGCCGCGACCTCGACCCGGGCCGGGCCCGCCGTCGCCAGCGGGAGGAGGGCCACGAGCTGGGCGGCGCCCACCAGGACGAGCACGCCGCGGGGCGGTAGCCAGCCGGTGACCAGGCCCGTCGCCGAGGCGCCCAGCGCGAACGCGCCGACCTTGATGCTGGCGGCCGTCGCGACCACCTGGCCGTAGCGGCGGGCCGGGACCGACTGCTGCCGCACCGCCAGGGTCGCCGCGAGCATCGGGCCCGTCGCCACGCCGCCGACCGTCGCCACCGCCAGGGCGACCGGGAGGTTCGGCGCCATGCCGACCGTCGCGAGTGCCGTGCCGAGCAGGGCCAGCGAAGCCGCGAGGACCGGGATCGGCGCGAAGCGGCGCAGCAGGCGCGCCGACGCCACGGCGCCCACGAGCGAGCCGGCGCTCATCGCGGTCAGGAACCACGCGCCGTGGGCCGCCGGGTGTCCGAAGTGGATGGCGAGCAGCGGGAAGCCGACCGGGAGCAGCCCCTGCGCCGCGTAGCCGACCGTGGTGGCGGCGGTGGCCGCCCGCAACGGCGGGATCCGCCACAGCAGGGCGATGCCGCCGCGCACCGCGGCCGGCAGCGGATCGTGGCCGGGGGCGGCCGGTCCCGGCATGGGCGCCCGGGCGACCAGCAGGAGCGCCGCCGCGGCCAC
>NZ_JBFAIU010000382.1:0-6550 GCF_040654855.1 Asanoa sp. NPDC050611 | reverse complement strand
GCCGTCCGGAGGACCAGGCACAGCGGGAAGCACAGGGCACGGCTCCTAGGGTCTTGACCTGTGCCGTCCGGAGGACCAGGCACCGCGGGAAGCAGGGCACGGCTCCTAATAGCCTTGCCGGGTGAGTTCTGACGACACCCGGCGCGCCGAGCTGGCGGCCAACCTGGCGCGGGTCCGCGCCCGGATCGACGCCGCCCGCTCGGCGGCCGGACGCACCGACGAGGTCACCCTGGTCGCGGTCACGAAGACCTACCCGGCCACCGACGTCGCCCTGCTGGCCGACCTCGGTGTCACGGACGTCGGCGAGAACCGCGACCAGGAGGCCGCACCCAAGGCCGCCGCGATCGGGGGCCGGGTGCGCTGGCACTTCGTCGGCCAGCTCCAGCGCAACAAGGCCAAGTCCGTCAGCGCGTACGCCGACGTCGTGCAGTCCGTCGACAGCGTCCGGCTGGCGGCGGCGCTCGACCGGGGCGCGGCCGGCCATGGCCGGGTCGTCGACGTGCTGATCCAGGTGAGCCTCGACGGCGATCCGGAGCGGGGCGGCGCGCTGCCGGACTCGGCCGACCCGGACCGCGGCCTGGGCCAGGCGGCTTCCGCGGTGGCCGACGCGGAGGCGCTCCGGCTGGCCGGCCTGATGGCGGTCGCGCCGCTGGGTGCGCCGCCGGACGCGGCGTTCGCGCGGCTCGCCGAGATCGCCGCGGCCTTCCATGTCGATCATCCGACAGCCCTGGTCCTGTCGGCGGGAATGTCCGATGACCTGGAAAGCGCCGTTTCGCACGGCGCGACACATGTGCGCGTCGGTAGCGCGTTGCTCGGTAAGCGTCACTACCTGGGGTAGCCTGACGGCGGACACCAAACTACATCGGTGTTGTTTTCCATGCTGATCTTCGCAGCGCCGGGGGGCGCGCCGTCAACCGGGAGGGTGACGGCAGAGGAAGGTCGGCCTGGTGCCGATGCATAGACGGAGTCCACGCGCGTGACAGTGGCTCGTGCAGGGGGGCACGTGCCACACGGCGGACGGAGGGGCGCGGCACATGGGAGCTCTGCGAAAGGCGGGCGTCTGGCTCGGGCTGGTCGAAGAGGAAGACGACGACCAGACCTACGACGACGGCTACGACGCCCGGTCAGGCAACGGCCGGTCCGGCAACAGCCGGTCCGGTGATGCCGGCTACCGCGAATCGCGCTACCGGTCCAGCCGGTACGCCGACGAGTACGCCGAGGAAGAGGAAGAGGCGGACGAGGCGCCGGCGGTGCCGCGGGCCCGGTCGACCCGGCACACCGAGCGCACCCCGAGCCGCCTCGAGGCGGCCGAGGCGGAGCTGGCCGAGTCGCGGGAGAGCCGCGCGCTCGACCGCGCCAGCGTGCGTTCGATCACCCGCGCGCCGGCTCCGGAGAGCCCCGCGCCCGTGAGTTACCCCACCCGCGACAACCTCGCGCTGGCACCTCAGGTGCAGTTGCGCGAGCGCGCGTTGGTCGCGGACGACGAACAGCGCTACCAGATCACCACCCTGCACCCGACCACCTATCGGGAGGCTCGCACCATTGGCGAGCATTTCCGGGACGGTGTTCCCGTGATCATCAACCTCACCGAAATGGATGAGTCCGACGCCCGCCGTCTGGTGGATTTTGCGGCGGGGTTGGCCTTTGGTTTGCGGGGTACGATCGAGCGCGTCACCAACCGGGTGTTCCTACTCTCACCGGCCAACGTCCAGGTCACCGCAGAGGACAAGGCGAAGATCGCTGAGGGCGGTTTCTTCACCCTGCCGTAGCCCTGAGCAGGGCAGAGTCGGCCTTGACGGAGGGTCCTGCGAGTCGTGATGTCGATTCTGTTCCAGGTGCTCTACCTGCTGTTGTACTTCTTCCTGGTCGTCCTGCTCGCACGATTCGTATTGAGCGCGGTGCTTCAGTACGGCCGTCGTTGGCAGCCGAGGCGAGGTGCGGCCGCCGGACTGGAAGTGGTGTGGAGCGTCACCGATCCGCCCCTCAAGGCGTTGAGGCGTGTGATCCCACCACTGCGGATCGGTAACCTCAGCATCGACCTCGCCTCCCTTGTGCTCTTGGTTATCCTGTTCGTGCTGATGAGATTCGTGGTGCAGCCCTGGATCTGACACACGGTCTGACCAGGAGCTACGCGGCCGCAACTGACCCGAGGAGTTTCGATGCCGCTTACCCCGGCCGACGTGCACAACGTCGCCTTCAAGAAACCCCCGATCGGCAAACGGGGGTACGACGAGGAGGAGGTCGACGCATTCCTCGATGAGGTCGAGCGCGAGCTCGCCCGTCTGATCGAGGAGAACAACGAGCTGCGCGCTCAGGTCGAGCGTGGTGGACCCCGTGGCGGCGCGCCAGCCGGCCCGGGTGCCGACCCTCGCATGGCGGCGGAGCTCAACGACCTCAAGGCCCAGATCGACCGGGTCCAGCGTGACAAGGCCGCCGCTGAGCAGGCCGCCCGCGCCATGCAGGGCGAGCTGGAGCAGATGCGTGCCCAGGGCGCCCCGGTGGTGGGCGGCGACGGCGAGCAGCAGGCCCTCCGGGTCCTGATGATGGCCCAGCGCACGGCCGACGACCACGTGTCCGACGCCCGGCGCGAAGCCGACAAGCTGCTCTCCGACGCCCGCACCAAGGCTGAAGAGGTCACCCGTGAGGCGCGGGCCAAGGCCGACGCGCTCGAGCGGGACGCGCGGCAGCGGCACCAGGAGGCCATGGGCGGCCTCGACGCCAAGCGCACGGCACTGCAGAAGCACATCGAAGAGCTCAAGCAGTTCGAACGGGAGTACCGCACCCGGCTCAAGGCCTACCTGGAGAGCCAGCTTCGCGACCTCGACGGTCGTGGGCAGGGTCTCGAGGCCGAGATGACCCGGACCGACGGCAATCGGTCCGTGACATCCGGCGGCGCACCGGGTCTGGCCACCGCTGGTCTGGCGGGCTCCTACGGCGGCGCGGGACGTTCCGGTTCCCTCGAAGCCGGTCGCTGACAAGCCTTCGACCGACGGTTCCGTAGCCCAACCGGGGGCGGGCATGCGTCCCCCGGACGGTGCCGTGACTCCGGCGTACCCGGGACCCCCCGGGGGCGCGCCGGACCCACGACATCTATACAGAAAGCGGCGGGGGTGAGCCGTGATCGTTGCAAGTTTGGTGCTCATCCTCGGTGCTGTCACGCTGCTCGTGCTCGGACTCGCAGGTGGTTCGAGCGTGTTGCTGGTCCTGTCGATCGCGGCGAGCCTGTTCGCCGCAGTCGCGCTCGTCGTCGGTGCCCGTCAGGCCGCCGCCGCACGGGCACAGGGCAGCTACGCCGATGACGAGCGGTTCACGCGTGCCGGCGACGAGGATGACTCGAGAGTGTTCCACCACCGCTCGACGGCCAGGGTCAACGAGCCCGGCCGCCGACGGGCGACCGCATGGGGGGCGGACGAGACGTCCGTCGCGGTCGCGGACCCCGTCAGCCCACCGAACGTGCCCAACCAGGGCAGCTTCCGGTCGGGCGAGGGCACGGAGTACGGCCGCCGCCGCGCGGCGGCCGCGACCGTCGACGAGCCGGGGGGCCTTGTCGACGACCGGACCAGCCAGTACGACCAGGGCTTCGCCGATCTGCGGTCCGACGGGCCGCAGGCGCAGGGCTGGCCCGGGCAGCCGTCGCCCCCACCGCAGGCGTACGCCGCGGCGGTGCCCGACGACGACGATGACGATGACGACGAGGATCCACCGGACGAGCCGGCGGCCCAGTTCGTCTCGGCCGCCGACGCGGCCCGGGTGGCCCGGATGTCCGCACCGGTCCTGGTGATCGACGGACGGCCGCGCTACCACATCTCGGGCTGCGTCCACCTGCTCGGCCGCGAGAGCGAGCCGTTGCCGGTGAGCGAGGCGGCAGAGCTCGGCTTCACGCCGTGCAGCCTCTGCGAACCCGACAGTGCCCTGCTTGCCGGGGCACGCCGGGTCTGAGAGAACGCTGTTGAAGAAGGGGACCCCTGTTGCTGTTCCGGGACGGGGGCGCCCTTAGAAGGGCACCCGCCCCGCGGGTGCCCTTCTTGGCACAATGAGGCATGGCCGCCGTGGTGATCGCCGTCCGGGTGAAGCCCGGGGCTTCGCGCGCCCGGGTCGGTGGGCGGTATGAGGGCCCGCACGGTCCTGCGCTGGTCGTCGCGGTCACCGCGCCGGCGGTCGACGGTCGCGCGACCGAGGCCGCCCGGCTGGCGGTGGCCGACGCGCTCGGCGTGCGGCGCGCCGCCGTGACGCTGCGGACCGGCGCGGCCAGCCGCGACAAGCTGTTCACGGTCGCGGTGCCCGACAGCGGCGCCGCGTTGGACCGATTCGCCGTGCTCCGCGACACGGGGACGTGACCGAGGACCTCAACCTCGCCCTGCTCCTCGGGGCGGGGGTGCTGCTCGTGGCGGTGGCCGCGGTGCGGCTGTCGTCGCGGCTCGGCCTGCCCAGCCTCCTCGTCTACCTGGCGCTGGGCCTGCTGATCGGCGAGTCCGGGTTGGGCGTGCAGTTCGAGGACGCGTCGCTGACCCGTACCCTCGGCCTCACCGCCCTGATCGTGATCATCGCGGAGGGTGGCCTGACCGCCCGCTGGGCCACGCTGCGCCCGGTGATCGGCGTGTCGCTCACGCTGTCCACGGTCGGCGTGGCGGTGAGCATCGCGGTGGTCGGCCTCGCCGCACACGTCTTCCTGGGTCTGGGTTGGCAGCTTTCCATGCTGTACGGGGCCGTCGTCGCGTCGACGGACGCGGCCGCCGTGTTCGCCACCCTGCGCAAGCTGCGGCTGCCCGCCCGGCTCGTGGCCGCGGTGGAGGCCGAGTCCGGCATGAACGACGCGCCGGTCGTCATCGTCGTCGTGCTGCTCTCGACGGTCGGGCCGTTCCCGCACCCGTGGTGGTACGAGGTCCTGCTGATCATCTACGAGCTGGTGGTCGGCGGCGCGATCGGCCTGGGCGTCGGTTTCGTCGGGCGCTGGGTGCTGCGCCGGGCCGCACTGCCGTCCTCGGGCCTGTATCCCATCGCGGTCGTCGGCCTGACCGTGCTGGCGTACGCCGCCGGCGCGGTGGCGCACTCGTCCGGCTTCCTGGCCGTCTACACGGCGGGCGTCGTGCTCGGCAACTCCCGACTGCCGCACCGGCAGGCGATCCTCGGCTTCGCCGACGGCCTGGCCTGGGTGGCCCAGATCGGCCTGTTCGTGCTGCTCGGCCTGCTCGCCTCGCCGAGCCGGCTCGACGACGTGATCGTCCCGGCGGTCGTGGTCGGCGTCGCGCTCGTGTTCTTCGCCCGGCCCCTGTCGGTACTGGTCTCGGCCACCCCCTTCGCGGTGCCGCTGCGGGCACAGGCGTTCCTGGCGTGGGCGGGCCTGCGCGGGGCGGTGCCGGTCGTGCTCGCGACGATCCCGCTGTCAGCCGGTCTGCCTGGCGCGTCGCGCCTGTTCGACGTGGTGTTCGTGCTCCTGTTGATCTTCACGGTCCTCCAGGCGACCACGATCGCACCGGTGGCCCGGGTGCTCGGGGTGACCGCTCCGGACGAGCCGGCGGAACTGCGGGTGGAGACGGCGCCGCTGGACCGGATGGCCGCGGATCTCCTGCAATTGGAGGTGCCGCCCGGCTCGCGCCTGTCGGGTGTCCACCTGGACGAGCTGCGCCTCCCGGTCGGCGCGGCGGTGACCCTGGTGCTGCGGGACGGGCAGGGCTTCGTACCAGCCCCCGACACGCGCCTCAAGGTCGGCGACAGCTTGTTGATCGTGGCCACCGCCGCCGTCCGGGACGCCGCGGAGCGCCGCCTCCGGGCGGTGAGCCGGCGAGGACGTTTGGCCCGCTGGTTTGCGGAGTACGGGGAGGAAAGGGGCTAACCATCAGTTAGGGTTCGTTTTGCCCTGATTGCTGGCTAATCAGCGGCGGAACTGGCGGAATCGGTGCGGCATGTTGTCGGACGTCTTCACGTTCCGTATTCTTGCCAACCTCCGGAGTGCGCGGCGGCCCGCCGCGCGCCCGTTTTGCACGTGGGGGATCGTGATGGCCGACCGCGCGAGCATCGCCCGGAATGCACCGGCCACGGCCGGCGCGCCGGGCTCGCGCGCCGTCGTGCAAGACCCCGACCGCCCCCGCCGCCGCACCGCCGGCGGCCGCACCCGCTCCGCTGCTGGGTCGGCCCGCAAGAACAGGCGCGACCTACCCACCGCGGCGGCTTCTGCCGAGACCAGGACTGTTACGCCGGAGCCGTCAACCGGATCGGTCGATCGATCCGGGTCGCGCCGCAAGGCGCCGACCGCTTCGGCCGCCGAGGTCAAGGCCGCGGCGACCCCTGCCGGATCGGCCCCTGAGGGCGCGGCCCCAGGGCGCGCCGGTGCGGAGTCGGCGCCCGCCCGGTCCGGGTCGGGGCGCGGCGCCCGTGCGAAGTCCGCTTCCGCCGAAGGCGAGGTCCGGGCGGTAGCGACCGCGCGGATCGATCCCGGGTCCGGGTCGGGTGATCGGTCGCGGGGCAGACGAGGAGCTTCGTCGTCCACTTGTCGCCGTTGCGGATCATCGGCCGGGTGTCTTGTTCACACCCGGCGAACAGGTCCAGGTCG
>NZ_JBFAIU010000381.1:0-6553 GCF_040654855.1 Asanoa sp. NPDC050611 | reverse complement strand
GGCCTGGACCGCCCGGACGGCCTCGGCGCAGGACGGTTCGATGATGCCCGCCGCCAGCCAGACGTCGAGCCGCCGCTTGATCCCGTCGCCCCGTAGTCGCTCACCCCGGTAGGGCAGCGTCAGCTCCTTGTCGACCCGCCCTTGACCGCCGACGGTCGCGGTCGTCAGCGGCTCGACCGCGCCGGTGAACGCGGCCGTGAGCGGCTCGACGGCACCCTCGGGACTCCGGAACCGCATGCGCTCGCCGACCGAGGCCAGCCCGTCGGTCGCGATCCGCCGAGCCGCCTCGCCGGAGCCCAGGCCGGCCTCGACCAGCCGCCGGAAGTGCACGAGATAACCGCGCCGCCAGTCGGTCTCGCGCTGCGCCGCGGCCGCGCCGATCGGGTCGACCGCGCGCAGCGCGTCAGCCACCACCGCCCGGCCCAGCGACGACGTCACACCGGTGCCGCTCTCGGTAGGCGGGAAGATCACACCGCTCGGTTCAGTCACGGGCACATCATCGCGCGCCCCACCGACACTTGCATCGCCTGGCCGGCCAGCCGGATAACGACTCGATGTCGAGACCCACAGTTGCCCGGGAAAACGCGCACTGGCTTGAAAAACAGGGCTTCCTTCGGGGGTACGAGCGTCGGTACGTTCGGTCCCGGCGGCGCACCCGGCACCAGCGAGCGGCGGCGGCTCGCGAGCCATCACACCGATGGACGGCCCGTTCTGCAGACGGCCCCGTTCCAGTGCACGACCAGTTCCGACGTCCTCGCAATTGTGCGCAACCGACCATTCGGCGGCGCGTCACCACGCCTTGCCCGTCAAGGCGGGAGGCCGCTCGCCCGGGTACGTCCGACGACACACGCGACATGCCACCCGCGGGACAGCCGTGTCGAGTGGGTGATCGGCCACGAAGGGAGGTGCAAAGGCGCGGTGGGCGGTCGCCGCCAGCGAAGACCGCCCACCGCGTCAGGGATGGATCAGACCACGGTGCAGGACGAACCGCCCACCGTGAAGGTGGTCGGCTCGCCGGTCCCACCGGTGTGGGTGCCGTTGAACCCGATCGTCGTCGAGCCACCCGGCGCGAGCGACGAGTTCCACGACAGCGGGGTCGCCGTCACCGCCTGGCCGGACTGCGACCACGTCGCCGACCAGCCCGGTGGCGTGATCCGCTGGCCGGTCGGCAGCGAGAACGCCAGTGTCCAACCCGAGAGAGTGGAGGTGCCCGTGTTGGTGAGCGTCACGGCCGCCGTGAAGCCCGAGGACCCGCCCCAGGGGCTGATCGTGTACGCCACCCGGCACGACGACGACGGGCCGGGGCCGCCACCGCCCGCCGTCGTGGTGACCGACACGGCCGACGACACAGCCGAGACGTTGCCGGCGGCGTCACGGGCGCGCACCTGGTACCGGTACGTGGTCGACGCCGCCAGCCCACTGTCCACGAAGGACGCCGACGTCGGCGTGCCGACCACCGCGAACGTGCCGCCGCTCGCACCGGTCGCCCGCAGCACGTCGTAGCCCGTGACACCGACCGCATCCGAGGAGGCTGTCCATGACAACGAGACACCGGACGAGGTCACCCCCGAGGCGACGGGCGTGCCCGGCGTGGTCGGCGGGGTGGTGTCCGGGTCCGGACCCGGACCGGAGCCGTCGTCGAGCGCGTCGTGGATCGCGGTGTACGCCGGCTTGGCCGCGTAGTTCGCGTCCCATGGCAATGCCGCGCCCTCGCCGGAGAACACGTCCGGCACCCACGAGTACTTGTCAGTGAAGCCCCAGATCGTGATGCCGGCACACGCGGTCACGGCGAGGCAGGCCTGCACGACGTTGCGGTAGTACGTCGCCTGCGTGGTGTCCTTGCTGCTGTCGCGCGGCGTCTGCATCCGCACGTCGAGCTCGGTGACGCGCACCTGCACCCCGAGCGCGGCGAAGCGCTCCATGTTCTGTTGGACCTGCGACGGGAAGCCGTACTGGATTGCGAGGTGACCCTGGAACCCCACACAGTCAACCGGCACGCCGTCGGCCCGGAGCTGGCGCACCAGGTTGTACATCGCGGTGCTCTTGGCGTTGATGCCCTCGACGTTGTAGTCGTTGATGCACAGCCGCGCGTTGCTGTCGGCGGCGCGGGCGTAGCGGAACGCGTCGGCGATGTACGACGTGCCGAGGGTGTTGTACCAGAAGCTGGTGCGCATGTTGCCGTTGTCGTCGAACACCTCGTTGACGACGTCCCACGACACCACGGCGGCGTTGTCGGCGTAGCGGCCGACGACGGTGGCGATGTGGTCCTGCATCGCCGTCCGCATCGCGCTGGCTGACAGCCCCTGCACCCAGCCGGGCGTCTGGCTGTGCCACACCAGCGTGTGCCCGTGCACCTGCTGGTTGTTCGCCGTCGCGAACGCGACGACCTGGTCGGCGCCGGCGAAGGTGTAGTTGCCGTCCGACGGCTCGGTCGACTCCCACTTCATCGCGTTCTCGGCGGTGACCTGGTTGAACTCCGAGGCGGCGATGTTGCGGTACGCGGTCTCGTTGGCGAGCGGGCCGGTGTTGGCCGCGTAGCCGATGAACTTGCCGCGCGCGGCGGCGTGCACGCGCAACGGCGAATCGGCGGTGGCGGGTGGCGCCACGACCAGCGGGACCGCGAGCGCCGCGACAACGGCGATCACGGCCGTCCGCGCGGTCCGGGCGCCGCGGGCAGAGATGATCATGGGGGTGGTTCCTCCTCACGACGGGGGTGCGAGCTGCGGCGCTCCACGGACAGTCTTGGGCTCCCCTGCCCCGCGCCGACCCATCGGCGCGATGGTGAGGTTGCGCGCGGACATCAAGAGGCGGCGGGAACTGCGTCCGCCCGGAGGACGCGGGCCCGCCAGAAACGCCCATCCGTGAAGCTGCGTCAATGGAAGCGCTCCCATATTGGGCCCGGGACACATCGAGCGTCAACACTTTTCGATACCAGGCTGTGATCCGGATTAAGTCGTAAAAGTCCAATCTGATGGTGACTTATCCGAGAATCATTCGTTACGGTGAACGAGATGTTCAGGATGGGCGTGTCACCGCCCTGGGCCCCCCGGATCGGTGAACTTGAGCAGAACGGGCCGTCGTGTCGACACGAGCGGCCGATGCTCGCTGCCTACGGCGTCATCCTGAGTCTCATCGTCGCGGTCGGGCTCATCCTGACCATGGTCAGCGGCGAGTTCGCCGCCGGCATCGAGCGCCCCGGGTTCTGGCTGCTCGCCGGGCTGGCGGTGCTCGCCGACGCCCGGGCCTTCATCGCCACCGGCCGGCGCGGGCGACCGGTGATCATCTGTCCCTCGTTGTGCTTCTCCTTCGCGATCCTGCTCTGTTGGGGTCTCGGGCCGGCGATCGCGGTCCAACTGGTCGCGGCCGCCGTGGTCGCGTGGCGGATGCGCTACCCGCTCGACGGCGCCGTCCTGATGGCCGCCCAATTCGCGGTCGCGTCGACAGCCGCGTTCGGCGTGCTCGCCCTCGGCAGCGACGACCTGCTCAAGACGATCAACGCGACGGACGCGGCCCGCGACGCCGTCTCCGTGGTCGGCGCAGCGGCCGTCTGGCTGGTCACCTACCAGGTGCTCCGCGCCGCCGCCGGTTTCGTGTCCCGCGGGCGACCCAACGCGCAGGTGCTCCGCCCGGTGCCCAGCTACGAGCTGCTGTTCATCGCCGCCCTGCTGCTGCTCGCGCCGGTGCTCGCGGTCGCCGCGTACATCAGCATCGCGTTCGTGCCTCTGGTCTTCGTGCCGCTCTACGCGGTCGAACGGATGGCCCGCCTTGCCTCGGAGCGGGACCTGCTGGCCCGCCGCGACCCGCTCACCGACCTCGCCAACCGCAGCGGGCTGGCCGCGGCCTTCGCCCGGCTCCGCCCGAACGGGCACGACGCGGAACGTGCTCCCGGCCTCGCGATGCTGTTGCTTGACCTCAACCGCTTCAAGTACGTCAACGACGCGCTCGGCCACGAAGTCGGCGACCGTCTGCTCGTCGCGGTCGGCCAGCGGCTCCGGTCGGCCCTGCCCGCCGACGCCACCCCGGCCCGCCTCGGCGGCGACGAGTTCGCCGTGGTCGCGCCGACCACCACGGAGGCCGACGCCCGCCACCTCGCCGAGTCGATCACCGACGCGATGGCGACCCCGGTCGTGCTCGACGGCCTCCAGGTGGACATCACCGGCTCGATCGGCATCGCGCTCGCGCCGCAGGACGGCAGCGACTTCGCGACCGTCATGCGGCACGCCGACGTCGCCATGTACCTCGCGAAGCAGCGCGGCTGGCCCATCCAGGCCTACCGGGCGGTAGACGACCACAACTCCCCCGAGCGCCTCGCGCTGCTCACCGACTTCCGCCTCGCGCTCGAGAAGGACGACGGCACCGTCGCCCTGCACTACCAGCCGCAGGTCGACCTGGCCTCCGGCCGCGTCGTGGGCTTCGAGGCGCTGTTGCGCTGGGAGCATCCGACACAGGGACCGATCCCGCCGTACGACCTGCTCAGGATCGCCGAGCACACCCCCGTGATGCGCATGATCACGCAGCGGGTGATCGACGAGGTCGTCGCGCAGCAGGCCCGCTGGCTCGCGGCCGGCGTCTCGCTGCGGACGTCGCTCAACGTCAGCATCCGCGACCTGCACGGCGACGAGATCGTCGACCAGATCACGCGGCGGCTGGCCGAGTACCGGGTGCCGGCCGAGCTGATCCAGGTCGAGATCACCGAGAGCGCGCTGACGGCGGACCTGGCCCAGCTCCGCGCGACCATCGACCGCATCGCGGCCGCCGGCGTCGCGATTTCCCTTGATGACTTTGGCACGGGGTACTCGTCGCTGCAGCATCTCCGGCGGCTACCGCTGAGCGAAATCAAGATCGACCGGTCGTTCGTGGCCGGCATCGCCCACAACGCCGACGACGCGGTCATCGTGCGGTCCACGGTGGACCTGGCCCGGGCGTTGGGGTTGCGGGTGGTGGCTGAAGGGGTGGAGAACCGGTACACGGCACGGCTGCTCGGTGAGGCCGGTTGTGATGTGGCCCAGGGCTATCTCTACGCGCCGGCGATGCCCGGTGATGCCGTGATCGCGTGGCTGGGGCGCCACCCGACGCCCGCCTGACAACGCTGGCTATGACGCGCTGCGGCGGGGTGCCGTGGTGGCTTGGGGCCACGGCTCCGCACCGGCCGTGTCCGCGAGGCCGTCATCTGGCCGCACCCCAGGCGCGGCCGCAGCGCTGCGGTACCGCACCAGCTGCCGACCCGGCCGCGAAGCGGCGACCGATCCACTGGCCACGCCCGGCCGGGCCGTGATCACCCTTTCGGGCGCCCCACGCCAACCCGCACGTCGCCAACGCCGCGCCAACCCGCCGCCCACGCCAGCCGCGAAGCGGAAGCTCCGCACACCGCCAAAGCCCGAGCCGAGGGTCAAAAGGCAGACCGCCCGCTCCCGCGCCGAAGGCCCAGACGACGCCGCCAGCTCCACTCGCGACGACAGGTCGCCCGCGACGCGAACCGAAGCCGACTTACACGGCCGTAAGGCGCGATGACCTGCGGAAACACCCCGGCGTGGCGTAACAAGCGCGACCGAAGGGCCAGGAAAGCTGGTCATTGCGGTCACCGCGAAACAACGTACGCAGGCATTGATATCGATCTTACTAAGAGTTAACGTGCGTTCACTCGCCGTTACCCGGCGGTAACTCGTGCACCTTTGGGAGGTCGCGTGAGTCCTTCAAAATCCCCCCATCGCCGGCTGGTCGCAGTGATCGCCGCTGCGGCGTTGAGCGCAGGTGTTCTCGCGGTCGGCTCGCCCGCTCAGGCCGATCCTGGGCCGCCGCCCTCGTCGATGGCCAGTATGGGTGACTCGATCACCCGTGGCTTCAACGCCTGCGGCTTCTACTTCGACTGCACCTCGCGGTCGTTCAGCACCGGCTCCGACTCCGGGGTCAACAGCCACTACCTGCGGATCCGCGGGAAGAACAGCGCGATCAACGGGAAGAACTACAACCAGGCCGCGTCGGGCGCCAAGGCCGACGACATGCCCGGGCAGGCCACCGCCACCGTCGGGCGCAACCCCCAGTACGTCACGATCCTGATCGGTGCCAACGACGCCTGCACCAGCTCCGAGAGCGCGATGACCCCCGTCGCGACGTTCCGGGGCTACATCGACACCGCGCTCGCCACGCTCAAGAGTGGGCTGCCGAGTGCGAAGGTCGCCGTCATCAGCATCCCCGACATCAAGCGGCTCTGGGAGGTCGGCCGGACCAGCGGGACCGCGCGGACCGCCTGGTCGCTGTTCGGCATCTGCAAGTCGATGCTGGCCAACCCGACCTCCACCTCGGCCACCGACAGCGCCCGGCGGGACCGGGTGCGGCAGCGGGTCGCCGACTTCAACACCCAGCTCGCCCAGGCCTGCGCCGCCTACGGCCCCAACTGCGACTGGGACGACAACGCCGTCTTCAACTACCCGTTCAGTTTCAGCCAGGTGTCCGGCTGGGACTACTTCCACCCGAACGCCGCGGGGCAGAACGCCCTCGCCCAGGTGAGCTACGCCGCCGGCTTCAACTGGAAAACGAACAGGGGCCCCCGCGA
>NZ_JBFAIU010000380.1:0-6553 GCF_040654855.1 Asanoa sp. NPDC050611 | reverse complement strand
GGATGTGGATGAGCGAGTAGTTGGCGAGCAGCCCCGCGAGGCTGCCGTCCGGTTGGACCACGGCATCGAACCCTCGGTGAACCGGACGCCGGGGTTCTCCGCACGGGCGATCGCCAGGAAGCCGGGGGAGAGGTCGACGCCGGCGATGTCGACGCCGAGCGAGTGCAGGTAGCCGGTCGTCCGGCCCGGTCCACAGCCGACGTCCAGGACCGGACCGTCGCCGACGAGCTTGGCGAACCAGGTGAGCAGCGCCGTGTGCAACGGCAGGCGCTCGATCTCGTCCGCGAACAGGTCGGCGTAGCCGACGGCGATCTTGTCGTAGGAGGCGCGGGTGGTGGTCACGAAGTCCGGCTCAATCACGATCACCGACCCTATGGGACGTGGCCGACGTCATGGCGCCGCCCCGATGATCCGTGGCACCTTTGGACCCGTGGGTTCCTCCGCCGTGACCGAGACCCTGCACGCCCTCGGTGTCGACCCGGCCACACCGGTCACCCTCGTCCAGTTCTCGTCGGCCTTCTGCACGCCGTGCCGGGTCACCCGGCGGGTGCTCGCCGACGTCGCCGGCCTCGTCGACGGGGTCACCCACCTCGAGGTCGACGCGGAGAGCCACCTCGACGCCTTGCGCGCGCTGGATATCGGGCGCACGCCGACCACGCTGGTCGTCGCCGGTGACCGGATCGTCCAGCGGGCCGCCGGCGTGCCGGTCAAGGCCCAGGTGCTCGCCGCCGTCGCGGCCGCCCGATGACGCGCCGCGTCCCGAGCCCGGGTCGGCTAGAACTTCGGCGCGTCCGGAGCCTCGAGCAGGCCGAGCCGCAGCGCCGTCATCAGCGCCTGTGCGCGGTTGGCGGCGCCCAGCTTCTCGTACAGCTTCGAGATGTGGGTCTTCGCGGTCGACTCGCTGACGAACAGCTGCTTGGCGATGCCGGCCACGGACATGCCGTCGGCGAGCAGGCGGAGCACCTGACCCTCGCGCGGGGAGAGCTGCGGGCCGGACGGGGCCAGCCGGCGCTTCATCGCCTCGGCGAGGTCGGCCGCGGTGAACGCCGACGGCGAGGACGCCGCGTGCCGGGCGGCGGCCACGACCTCGTCGGCCGGCGCGGTCTTCGGGACGAACGCGCTGGCGCCCGCCTCGAGTGCGCCGAACAGCTGGTCGTCACCGGCGTACATGGTCAGCACCACGATGCCCATCGTCGCGCTCGACTTGCGCAGGGCACGGGTGGCCTCGAGGCCACTGCCGTCGGGGAGCCGCAGGTCCATGATCACGACGTCGGGCTGGAGCGCGCCGGCCTGGCGCACGCCCTCGGCGGCGGTGGCGGCCTCGCCCACGACCTCGAACTGGCGGTCGCGCTCGAACGCGTGCCGCAGGCCCTTGCGGATCAGGTCATGATCGTCGACAAGGAGGACCTTGGTGCGCGTGGTCGGGGATGGGCTGGTCGTCATGCTCGGGTTACTCCCCTTCTGATGCGGTGACGCTATCGCGCACGCTATCGCGCCGCGGTGGTGTGCCGACTACCACCGCCACGGTCGTGCCGGACGGGCTTCGCGGACTGATCTCCAACCGGCCTCGGATACGTTCCGCTCTCTCCGCCATGATCGCAAGACCGTAGCGCCCGTCCGGGCGCTGGTCAGCGATGCCCTGACCGTCATCCGACACTTCGATCTGTGCGTACGGGGGATCGATGGAACACGAGACCCACAGGTTAGTGGCTCCGGCGTGCTTCCGGGCGTTCGTGATCGCTTCCTGTGCGATCCGGAGCAGCTCGGCCTCCGTGGCGGCGGGCAGCCGGGCGGTCGTGTCGTCGAGCGTGACGTGCACCCGCAGGCCACCGGAGGCGCCGACGGTCCGCGCGTACTCGGAGATCGCCGCGGCCAGCCCCCCGTGCCGGTCGACCTCCGAGCGCAGCTCGAACAGCGACAGCCGCAGCTCGGTGATGACCCGGGTCACCTCGCCGCGCAGGGTGCGCAGCTCCTCGGCCGTCTCCTTGGCGTCGTCGGGCAGGGTGGCCAGCGCGTTGTCGATGCCGTAGCCGACCATCACCAGCTCCTGCGCGACCCCGTCGTGGATCTCGCGGGCCAGCCGCTGCCGCTCCTCGTTGGTCGCGAGCGACCGGACCTCGTCGAACAGCAGCGCCGCCTCCAGCCGCAGCGCGGCGGGGCCGGTGAGCGCGGTCACCTCCTGCACGACGGCCGGCGGATAGGCACCCGCGGCGTCGGCCTCGATGATCACCAATCCGACGGTACGCACGCCGGCCACCAACGGCACCACCAGGGCGGAAACGTCACCCCTACGGTGCGAGCGGGCCTGCGACCGGTTGGTCGTGTAGGGCTGCTGGCTGGCCCAGGCCTCGGCGATCGCGGAGTCGGCGTCGAGGCTCGTCTCCCAGTCGACCCGGTCCGCACCCGCCTGGGCGAGCACCACCAGCCGACCGCCGCCGCTGGCCGAGAGCACCGCCGCCCGGTCGGCCCTGGCCACCCCGCGCAGCTCCTCCAGCAGGTGCTCCGAGATGCCGCCCGGGTCGAGGGTGGCGCCGGGGAGCTGCCGGGCGACGCTGCGGAGCTGGGTCAACAGCCGGGTCGCCTC
Source organism: Asanoa sp. NPDC050611 (assembly GCF_040654855.1). Taxonomy (NCBI): domain Bacteria; kingdom Bacillati; phylum Actinomycetota; class Actinomycetes; order Micromonosporales; family Micromonosporaceae; genus Asanoa; species Asanoa sp. NPDC050611. The sequence goes on along the minus strand of NZ_JBFAIU010000380.1, from coordinate 3,969 downwards.
GGCGTACGGCTGGGGCCGCCCGGCCTCGCCGCGCTGCTGCATGATGCGCTGCAGCGTGGACGCGGCCAGCGTGCCGAGCGAGGCCAGGATCAGCCACTGCGCGCAGGCGACCAGATAGCCGGGCTTGGAGATCAGTGGGTCGTTGCCCGTCTCGCTGATCGCGCCACCGACGACCAGGGCGAGCGTGGCCACGCCGAGCAGCGCGGCGCTCTCGCGGGAGCGGCGCCGCAGCGCGGTCACGGTCAGCGGCACGGACAGGTAGGGCAGCAGTGCCGCGGCGCCGGTGCCCTGGCCGATCGTGTTGCCGGCCGTGTGCTGGGCGACCTGGCTGGCGCCGATGCCCACCACGATCACCTCGGCGAACCGGCCGAGCGGGGCGAGCACGGCGTGCCGCGGGGCGATCACGGCCGGCAGGCCGGCCACGATCAGCAGCGCCACCCACCACAGCTCGTCGAGCTGCTGAGTGGTGAGCAACACCAGCACCGCCACGAGCGCGAGCATCACGATGCGCGCGGCCACGGCGAGCGGGTGGGCGCGGATCGGGGTGGGTGCGGGCGCCTCCGGGCTCATCGGCGATAGATCTCGTCAATCACGGCCTGGTGTGCCTTGACCACGACGCTCCGCTTGACCTTCATCGACGGGGTCAGCTCCCCGGTCGCCTCGGTGAAGTCGGCGGGCAGGATGCGGAACTCCTTTATCGCCTCGGCGTGCGAGACGGCCTTGTTGGCGTCGTCGATCGCGCTCTGGACCTCGGCGAGCATCTTCTCGTCGGTGCGCAGCTTGTCGACGGGCGTGTCGGCGGGGAGCCCGGCCGTCTCCAGCCAGCGGGGGAGCGCGTCGGGGTCGATGGTGACCAGCGCGGCGATGAACCGCTCCCGGTCGCCGATCACCAGCGCCTGGCTGATCAGGTGGTGGGCGCGGATCCGGTCCTCGAGCACGGCCGGCGCGACGTTCTTGCCGGCGGCGGTGACGATGATCTCCTTCTTGCGGCCGGTGATCGACAGGAAGCCGTCGTCGTCCAGCTCGCCCAGGTCGCCGGTGGCGAACCAGCCGTCGCCGTCGAGCACCTCGGCCGTCGCCTCGGGGTTGCGCCAGTACTCCTTGAACACCAGCGGGCCCTTGACCAGGATCTCGCCGTCGTCGGCGACGCGGACGGTGACACCGGGCAGCGGCCGGCCGACCGTGCCGATCCGGGTGGCGGTCTCCAGGTTGACGGCGACCGCCGGGGAGGTCTCGGTGAGGCCGTAGCCCTCGTACACGGTGACGCCGATGCCGCGGAAGAAGTGGGCCAGCCGGGCGCCCAGCGGCGCACCGCCGGAGATCGCCCGCGTGCACTTGCCGCCGAGCGCCGCGCGCAGCTTGCCGTAGACCAGCTTGTCGTAGAGGGCGTGCTGCATCCGCAGGCCCAGCCCGGGGCCGTCGCCGTCCATCGCGGTCGAGTAGGCGATCGCGGTCTGCTCGGCCTTGGCGAAGATGCCGCCCTTGCCGTCGGCCACGGCCCGCTGCTTGGCGGCGGTGTGCACCTTCTCGAAGACCCGGGGGACCGACAGCAGGAACGTCGGCTGGAACTCCTTGAGGTCGTCGACCAGCGTCTTCGTGTCGGGCAGGTGGCCCATGATGGCGCGCGCCTGCACCATGCCGATCTGGATCAGCCGGGCGAACGAGTGCGCCAGCGGCAGGAACAGCAGCGTCGAGCCGCCCTGGTGGAACAGGTCCGGCAGCACCGGCACCGCGTTGGTGATGTCGGAGAGGAGGTTGCGGTGGGTCAGCACGCAGCCCTTGGGCCGGCCGGTCGTGCCGCTGGTGTAGATGATCGTGGCGACGTCGTCCGCGGTGGAGGTGCGCCGCTGCTCGTCGATCACGGCCGCGTCGACGGTCGCGCCCCGCTCGCGGAGCTGGTCGAGGTCCTCGGACTCGATCCGCCACACGTCGGTCAGCGTCGGCAGGTCGGGGCGCACGCCGGCGACCAGCAGCGCGTGCGCGTCGGTCTCGACGAACAGCGCGACCGCGCCGGAGTCCTCGAGGATCCAGCCGACCTGTTCGGCGCTCGACGTCTCGTAGATCGGGACGGTGACCGCGCCGACGGACCAGATCGCGTAGTCGACCAGCGTCCACTCGTAGCGCGTGCGGCTCATCAGCCCCACCCGCGCGCCCGGCTGGACACCGGCCGCGACCAGGCCACGGGCCAGCGCGACGACCTCGTCGCGGAACTGCCCGCAGGTGACGTCGACCCAGGCGCCGTCCCGCCTACGGCGGAACTGCACCGTGTCGGGCGCCGCAGCGGCGTTGTCCCAAACCGGATCAGTCAGGTTGGCCGCGTCCCCAACCGTCACGACCGGGGGTACGGAGAATTCGCGCACCTGGCCTCCTACAGAACGCGATCAGCTAAATGCAACCTACCCGTATCGACATCGAGTCCGATGCGGGGGACCAGCGAGCCGTCAGCCGGTCGGCGGGACACAAAGAGGTAGCCTGCCCCACATGGCGGACTCCTCCACCCAGTCGATCGCGATCGACGCCACCCCGGCGCAGGTCGCAGCGGTGATTTGCGACTTCGTGCGCTACCCGGAGTGGACCACGGCGATGAAGTCGGCCGAAGTGGTCGAGGAATACGAGGACGGTTACGCGAGCCAGGTCCGGTTCGTGATCGACGCCGGCGTGCTGATGGACGAATACATCCTCCAATACGAGTACGCCGAGGACATCTCGCGCATCGAATGGCATCTGGTCGCCCCCTCGAAGATGCAGAAGACCCAGGACGGCTCGTACGACATCGAACCGGTCGGCGAGCGCGGGAGCCTGGTCACCTACACGCTCGAGGTGGACCTCGCGGTGGGCATGCTGGGCATGTTCCGCAAGAAGGCCGAGAAAATGATCATGGATGCCGCGTTGAAGCAGCTCAAGGCGCGGGTCGAGTCGCTCTACCCGCAAGCCTGACCGATCTGAGGAACAGAGATGGCACCGCACACCGATCCTTCGTCCGCCCGTGGTGAGGCCGAGCGCCTCGTCGCCTCCGTGCTCGCGATGGCCCGCCGCGCCGGCGACGGCCCTGGCCTAGCGGCCGGGCTCGGCGCGCTCGGTTCGCTGACCGACGTGCTCGGCAGCGCCTTCGGCCAGCCGCATCACCCGTCCGGGGGAACCGGCCCGAAGGTCTTTTGCTGTCCCGGGCCCGTCGTGGGCGCGACCGTCGCTCCCGCCGGAACGCGGCGTCCGCGGTTGGTTACGGTCCCGACACGGCGGTGCCGGACGTCACACCGTCCGAATTGGTCGGTCACGGGTGCGCTCGGCGATTCAGCCCGAAATTGACACGGCCGTTTGGTCAGGTGGACTGCACCGAACGGACGATCTTCGGGGTCACGGGCGGGCCGGAGATGCTCTAGCGTTCCCCGTCGGAAATCCATCGAAAGGAATACCTGTGTCTGACCAGGCAACCCCTCCGGCCGCCCCGCAGGCCGGCGCTCCCTTTGGCCAGCCCGCCGGCGCCCCGGCGCCCGAGGCGGCCAAGCCGACCAAGAACAGGAACGTCGGCAAGATCCTCCTGCGCATCGCCGTCCCGATCATCGTGGTCGTGGGCGGCATCGCCTGGAAGTTCATGTCCGGTGACCCGACCGTGGCCGCGACCGGCGACTGCCTCATCGAGGCCGCGTCGGCCGACGACATGAAGACCGTCGGCTGCGACGACGCGACCGCCCACTGGAAGGTCGCCGGCAAGGTCGAGGACATCAAGGAGGCGGACTTCAACGCCCAGGAGAACAGCTGCACCGCCTACCCGACGGCCGAGTCGTCGCTCTGGATGGGCAAGAAGGGCGGCAACGGCGACGTGCTCTGCCTGGAGCCGCTCAAGAAGTAAGCGCGCGCCGGTGCGCCGGCCGTCCATCGTGGATGGCCGGCCGCTTGCTCTGCATCCATATACGCATCGATGGGTATATGGATGCAGAGCAGCGCGGGGTCGCGGTGTGCTGCGGCTCC
>NZ_JBFAIU010000379.1:0-6568 GCF_040654855.1 Asanoa sp. NPDC050611 | reverse complement strand
CGGCGCCGTTCGCCTCCGGTCGGGGGCCGAGGACCAGGAAGCTGCCGGTCGGCCGGTCGGGGTCGGCGATGCCGGCCCGCGCGCGGCGGACCGCGTCGGCGACGGCGCCGACGGCCGTCGGCTGACCGACCACCCTGGACGACAGCGACTCCTCCATCCGCAGCAGCTTGGCGGTCTCACCCTCCATCAGCCGCCCGGCGGGAATGCCGGTCCAGGACGCCACCACGGTGGCGATGTCGTCGGCGCTGACCTCTTCCTTCAGCATCGCGCCGCTGCTCTGGAGCGAGACCAGCTCGGCCTCGGCCGCGGTCAGCTCCGACTCGAGCTCGGGGATCCGGCCGTAGCGCAACTCCGACGCCCGGGCGAAGTCGCCGTCGCGCTCGGCGAGGCTCTCCTCGCCGCGCAGCCGCTCCAGCTCTTCCTTCGCCGTCGAAATCTTGGTGATGTGCTCCTTCTCCAGCCGCCACCGCTCCGAGAGCGCGGTCAGCTGCTCGCGCTTGTCGGCGAGCTCCTTGCGCAGCCGCTCCAGGCGCTCGGCGGAGGCCACGTCGGGCTCCTTCGCCAGCGCCATCTCCTCGATCTCGAGCCGGCGGACGGCCCGCTCGACCTCGTCGACCTCGACCGGCCGGGAGTCGATCTCCATCCGCAGCCGGGAGCCGGCCTCGTCGACCAGGTCGATCGCCTTGTCGGGCAGGAACCGGTCGGTGATGTAGCGGTCCGACAGCGCCGCCGCGGCGACCAGCGCGGCGTCGGTGATCCGCACGCCGTGGTGCACCTCGTAGCGCTCCTTGAGGCCACGCAGGATGCCGATCGTGTCCTCGACCGACGGCTCGCCGACCAGCACCGGCTGGAACCGCCGCTCCAGCGCCGGGTCCTTCTCGATGTGCTCGCGGTACTCGTCCAGCGTGGTCGCGCCGACCATCCGCAGCTCGCCGCGGGCCAGCATCGGCTTGAGCATGTTGCCGGCGTCCATCGAGCCCTCGCCCCGGCCGGCACCGACGACGGTGTGCAACTCGTCGAGGAACGTGATGACCTGGCCGTCGGAGTTCTTGATCTCCTCGAGGACCGACTTCAGCCGCTCCTCGAACTGGCCGCGGTAGGAGGCACCGGCCACCATCGCGGCGAGGTCGAGCGCGACGAGCTTCTTGTCGCGCAGCGACTCGGGCACGTCGCCGGCCACGATGCGCTGGGCCAGGCCCTCGACGATCGCGGTCTTGCCGACGCCCGGCTCGCCGATCAGCACCGGGTTGTTCTTGGTCTTGCGCGACAGCACCTGCATGACGCGGCGGATCTCGGAGTCGCGACCGATCACCGGGTCGGTCTTGCCGTCCCGGGCGCGCGCGGTGAGGTCGACGCCGTACTTCTCGAGGGCCTGGTAGGTCTGCTCCGGGTCGGCGTTGGTCACGCGGCGGTCGCCGCCGCGGATGGCGGGGAACGCCGCGACGAGGTTGTCCTCGGTGGCGCCCGCCTGCTTGAGCACCTCGGCGACGGCGCCGCCGACGCGGGCGAGGCCGGCGAGCAGGTGCTCGGTGGAGACGAACTCGTCGCCGAGCGGGCGGGCGATCTGCTCGGCCGCACCGATGGCGTTGACGAACTCGCGGGACAGGCTCGGCTCGGCGACGCTCGGGCCCTGCGCGGTGGGCAGGCTCTCGATCGCCCGGGCGGCCGCGCGCCGGATGTCGGCGGCGTTGGCGCCTACGGCGCGGAGCAGCCCGCCGGCGGTCGAGCCGCCGGTGTCGAGCAGCGAGAGCAAGAGGTGCCACGGCTCGACGGTGGCGTTGCCGCGCTGCGTGGCGCTGGCGGCGGCGCCGGTGATGACCTCACGACTCTTGGTCGTCAGACGTTCGGTGTTCATGGGCTCCCCTGGTAGCTGGCGTCCACTAGGAACGACGAAACCAGAGTTGAGTCTATTCCGCTCAACCTGAGCCCTGTGATCTGCGTCACTCGTTGCCGACGAGCACCCTGATCCACTTCCGCTCGCCGAAGCTCTCGACACCCAGCCAGTTGACCGGGCCGGCGGCGCAGAACAGCGTGCCGTCGGTCAGCCCGCGCAGGAAGCAATCGCGGACCGGCCAGTCCACCCAGGCGAACGCACCGCCCGAGACCAGCCCCGGCCGCTCCGGCGTGGTGACCGCCAGGGTGGCGTCCGGCAGCGGAACCGCCGACGTGAAGCGGTCCGGGTGCCCGGCGGCGCCCATCGACCGCCAGCCCTGCCCGTCGAAGAACCAGATCGAGGGCCACGAGATCAGGTCGGTCTGCCCGATCAGCCACGCGTACGTCCCGGTGCGGTCCACCGCGATCCGCAGCCCTGCGATCCGGCCGCTCGCGCCGCCGACCGGCACCTGGCGCCAGGTCGCGCCCTGGTCGTTGGAGACCGCCGTGACCGGCCGCCCGTTGTCGTCGACACCCGCCGCGAACAGCCAGTGGACGGCGGAACCGACCGCGCGCAGGCTCGGCACGTCGGGCTGGGAGCGGGTCGGCTTCGGCTTGCCGCCAGGACCGAACCAGACCACCCGCTGCTGCTCGTCGCCGTCGCAGCACACCTGATATTCGCCGCGGAGGACGCGGACGGCGTTCGTGTCGCCAGCCGCGTAGTCGTAGGTCCGGCCGCTGTCGCGCGAGACGTAGTAGCCGTCCGGGTCGGCGTACAGCACCAGCCGCTGCCGGTCTGCCTCGATCTGGAAGCCCTTGGCCTCGGGACGCGGGTTGTATGCCTGGTTCCACGTCCGGCCGCCGTCCTGGGTGCGCACCAGCGCCGCGGAGCAGACCTCCCCCGGCCCGGGCGCGCCGCTGCCGGAACCGCACCGGGCGAACAGCGCGTAGCCGAGGGCCTGGTCGACGAACTCGACCTGCTGCAGGTGGTAGCTCGGCGGCACGGGCACCGAGCCTGCCCGCACCTCGAACGTCGCGGCCGTCGCCGCCGGCGCCGACGGGGTCGGGCGCGGTGGCGGCTTGCGCCGGATGTCGCCGATCGAACACCCACCGAGCAGCACGAGTACGGCGGCCGCCGCCACCAGGATCCGTCCGCGCATCACACCTCCCCGTGCCGCTGCGAGTCACGCGAGATGGGCATGGTTCCCGATCCTTGGATAGGTTGCCACCGTGCGAGTACGGGTGGAACAGACATCGTTACCCGGTATCGGGGTGCGGCACGACTTCGTCACGGAGGCGGGCCGGCGGCTCGGTGTGGTGTCGCATCGCGACGGACGCCGAGCTCTGATCATCTACGACCGCGACGATCCCGACGCGCGGCTGGCCGCGATCCAGCTCACCGACGACGAGGCCGAGGCGCTCGCCGACCTGCTCGGTGCGTCGCTGATGCTCGGCCAGCTCGCCGGCCTGCGCGACCAGGCGGCCGGGCTGCTCACCGAGCAGATCGCGCTGCCCGCGAGCTCACCGTTCGTCAACCGGCCGCTGGGCGACACGCGCGCGCGTACCCGCACCAGCGCGTCGATCGTCGCCGTCCTGCGCGCGGCCCGCGTGATCCCGTCGCCCGGCCCGGACTTCCGGTTCGAGAGCGGCGACGTGATCGTCGCCGTCGGCACCCGCAAGGGGCTCGACGCGCTCACCCGCATCCTCGCCGACAACGATCCGGACGGCTGAGTCCCGCCATGCATGAGAGCACGACGGTCCTGCTGATCGAGGTCGGGGCGCTGATGTTCCTCCTCGGCCTGCTCGGGCGGGTCAGCCGTCGCTTCGGCATCTCCCCGATCCCCCTCTATCTCCTCGCCGGCCTCGCGTTCGGCCACGGCGGCCTGCTTCCGCTCAACGCCAGCGAGGAGTTCTTCTCGGTCGGCGCCGAACTCGGCGTGATCCTCCTGCTCGTGCTGCTCGGTCTCGAGTACTCGGCCGACGAGCTCGTCGGCAACATGCGCACCGCGGCCCCGGTGGGGCTGCTGGACGCGGCCCTCAACGCGTTGCCCGGCGCGGCGTTCGCGCTGATTCTCGGCTGGGGCTGGGTCGCCGCGGTGGTGCTCGCCGGCGTCACCTGGGTGACCTCATCGGGCGTGGTCGCCAAGGTGCTCGCCGACCTCGGCCGGCTCGGCAACCGCGAGACCCCGGTCGTGCTCTCCGTGCTCGTGATGGAAGACCTGGCGATGGCGCTCTACCTGCCGTTGCTGACCGCGCTGCTGGCCGGCACCAACCTGCTCGGCGGCGGTGTCGCGCTGATCGTGGCGGTCGGCACGGTGTCGATCGTGCTGGTGGTCGCGATCCGGTTCGGCGGCTGGATCTCCAACGCGATCTCGGCCCGCGACCCCGAGGCTCTGCTGCTCGGCGTCTTCGGCCTCACCCTGCTCGTCGCCGGCGTCGCGGCGCAGCTCAAGGTCTCGGCGGCGGTCGGGGCGTTCCTGGTCGGCATCGCCGTGTCGGGGCCGGTCGCCCACCACGCCACCCAGTTGCTGTCGCCGCTGCGGGACATCTTCGCCGCGGTGTTCTTCGTGTTCTTCGGCCTGACCACCGACCCGGCCGACATCCCGCCCGTGCTGTTGCCGGCGATCGGGCTCGCGGTGGTCACGATCGCGACCAAGACCATCACCGGGTACGTCGCGGCGAAGCGCGCCGGCATCGCGGTGCGTGGCCGGTGGCGGGCCGGCTTCTCGCTGACCCCACGCGGCGAGTTCTCGATCGTCATCGCCGGCCTGGCGGTGGCCACCCCGGGCATACCCGCGAAACTCGGCGCGCTCGCGACGGCGTACGTGCTGATCACTGTCGTGGTGGGTCCGATCATCGCGCGCGTGCCGGACTTCGAGTGGTTCAAGGCGCTGCTGCGACCGCGCTCGGCGCCGAGCCCCGCGCTGGCGGCGGACGGACCACCCGCGCCGCGGCTCCCGGAGGCCGAGGATCCGTTAAGTACACACACACCGGACGCTACTGGCTAGTAACTGAGCGCGCTCAGCTGATCGTGCCCGGGTCTTAACCTTTGGCCCCTTCCGTCGGTTCGCGGCAGGCGCTACGGTGACGCCGCAGAGGGGTCTGACAGCGGAAGATCGACCATTGGGCGAGATCGACGCATGACCATGCGGAGCGAGGTGTCCGTGAGCGTGCAGTCGACGTCGTTCAGCGGGTTCGCGAACCCCGTCGATCCAACACCGGCGGAGCTACGCGCCTGGGCCTACCACCCCGAGACGGTGCCGCTGCAGTCCATGCCACCCGACTGGGACCTGCTCGTCTCCGGCGACCATCTGGTCACCACGCTGTTCGAGCTCGCGATGGACCGCTCCTGCCCGGCCCGCCGGTTCGCACTGCACTGCCTCTACATCTACGCGGCCGACGGCATCCGCACGAAGTTCCGCGCCCACCCCAAGCGGCGGCTGCGCAAGCTCGTGCAGCAGGCCGAGACGCTGGGCGACGACCTGATGCGCACGTGGGCCCACAACAGCCGGGTGCTGCTGGCCAAGCCCGACCTGTTCGACTACCGCGACTGGTGCGAGGGCGGCCTCGTCCGGTCCGGTCGCCGGCTCTCCTAGCGCGTCCGGGCCGCGCCGCGGATGATCTCGGCGAGCTCCGCCGGCCGCTCCTCCGGGATCCAGTACCCGGTCTCCTGCACCAGCTCCGCCCGCCCGTCCGTGGCGACCTCCGCGACCATCTCGCGCAGGGCGGTCGTCGAGGCGGCCGGCGCGCCGCCCACCGCGGTGACCGGCATCGTCAGGCGGCCGTCCTCGGCCAGCGCCGCCAGGTTGAGCTGCCGGTCCAGGGCCAGCGAGCGGTACATCTCCAGGGCGGCCCGCAGCGCGCCCGGTGCCGCGTACGCCTCGGCGTAGCGGTCCACCTCCGCGGCCTCGATCGCGCCGGCGTCGTAGATCCGGGACCGGATGAAGAAGTCGATGTACGCCCGCTCCTGCCCGCCGATCAGCAGGTGCGCGACGTCGGCGTTGGCGTGGAAGGACAGGTGCCACTGGCGCGGGTTGGTCATCTGGTGGTCGAGCTGTGAGGTGCCGGGCGGTGCCGCCTCGACGAGCACCAGGGCCGCGGTGACGTCGCGGTGGCTCAGGGCGTACGCGAACCCGACGTAGCCGCCCACGTCGTGCCCGCACAGCGTCGCCGGCGTCCCGCCGAACTCGGCCCGGGCGATGGCCCGCACGTCGGCCGCCAGGCTGTGCTTGTCGTACCCGCTGGCCGGGCCGGGCGAGCCGCCGAGCCCGCGCAGGTCGGGCATGACGATCCGGAACTCGCCGGCCAGCAGCTCGGCGACGCGCAGCCAGGCGCGCCAGGTCTGCGGGAAGCCGTGCAGCAGGATGAGCGGCGGGCCGTCACCGACCACCGCGTAGTGGTGCACGGCATCGTTGGCGGCCAGGCGGCGATGTTGAATGTCCAATCCCGAACCCCCCGGGCGCGGAAGGCCGGGACCCCCCGTGGATCCCGGCCTTCTTTGTCCGATATGGTGAGATTAGTCCTTCGCCGACTTGTGCGGGCGCTTATCGCGTCGGCGGGTCGGCCGCTCGGCGTGGTCGCCAGACCACCAGCGCGGTCGACGCGCGCGCGGTCGGCACCAGGTCGCCGCGCGGGTAGGCGCTGACCGCCTCCAGCTCGGCGATCCGCTGGTAGGCCGCTTCCTTGAACGCCAGCA
>NZ_JBFAIU010000378.1:0-6624 GCF_040654855.1 Asanoa sp. NPDC050611 | reverse complement strand
GGTCAGCTCGCTGTCGTAGGGCACGCCGTCGTCGGACGCCGTGCCGACCAGCCGCGTGGACAGGTTGCCGTCCGCCGAGCCGTCCCGCGTCGCGGTGACCACCGGCGCCTGGTTGCTGACGGGCGGCACCGGACGCCCGGCGCGAGCTTGCGCGCGGAGACCAGGAACGCGGTGTGCGCGATCATCCGGTGGTCGGGGCGCACGGCCAGGCCCTCGGCGTGCCAGTCGCGGACCAGCGACTCCCAGGCGCGGGGCTCCGTGAAGCCGCCCTTCTCGCGCAGGGCCTCGACCAGGTCGGAAAGCTGCGTGGTGGTGGCGACGTAGCCGATGAAGACGCCGCCGGGGACCAGCGCGCGGGAGATCAGGTCGACGGCGTCCCAGGGCGCGAGCAGGTCGAGGATGATGCGGTCGAAGCCGGTCTCGGTGGTGTCCAGGACGTCGCCGGTGCGCAGGGTCCAGGCGGGGTGCGGGCCGCCGAAGAAGGCTTCGACGTTCCTGCGGGCGATGGCCGCGAAGTCCTCGCGCAGCTCGTAGGAGATGAGGTCGCCGGACGGGCCGACCGCGCGGAGCAGCCAGTTGGCGAGGGCGCCGGAGCCGGCGCCGGCCTCCAGCACGCGGGCGCCCGGGAAGATGTCGCCCATGGTGACGATCTGGGCGGCGTCCTTCGGATAGATCACCTGGGCACCGCGGGGCATGGACAGCACGTAATCGGACAAAAGCGGCCTAAGGGCCAGGTATTCCGTGCCGCCGGTGGATCGGACGACCGAGCCGTCGGGCCGGCCGATGATGGCGTCGTGGGCGAGCGCGCCGCGGTGCGTGTGGAACTCGCGACCGGGTTCGAGGACGACGGTGTGCATGCGGCCCTTGGGGTCGGTGAGCTGGACCCGGTCGCCGACGCGGAACGGTCCCCGGTTGGCCGGGGTCGTGTCGGGCTCGGACTGCGCGGTGGTGGTCGGGTTCACGTCCTCGTCTTTCCGTTGGGCTCCAGCAGCTGCGCCAGGTCGGACAGGCGCAGCACACCGACCACATCTTGTCCTGAGGTGACGAGGTATTGCGAGCCCGGGTTGCGCTGGACCGTGGTGATCACCTGATCGCCGCTCGTGCCGACCGGGATGGTGGGCACCCCGTCGATGCCGCGGGCGACCGTGTCGACACTCACCCAGGGGCGCCGCTCGAGCGGCACCGCTTCGACGGCGGCCTTCTCCACCAGGCCGACGAGGCGCCCGGCCGAGTCGACCGTGGCCAGCGCGGCGTCCTGGCGGCCGGCGGCCAGGGCGAGGCGCTGCGCCTCGGCCAGCGGGGTGCCGCTGTGCACCATGAAGACCGGCCGGGCGAGGCGGGCGAGGTCGATCAGCGGGAACCGGCGGCTGATGCGGGCGAACCGGATGCTCTGCCCCGCGCCCTGCCACAGGGTCAGCGCGATGAGCAGCATGAAGACCAGCCCGAAGAGCGACAGGATGTCGAAGTACGCGAGCGCGGCGACCGTGACCGCCACGGCGACCGCGAGGCCCCGGCCGACCCAGCCGGCGACCTCGGTGCCGATGTGACGGTCCTTGGAGAACCACCAGACCACGGCCCGCAGCGCCCGGCCGCCGTCGAGCGGGAGGCCCGGCAGCACGTTGAAGATCGCCACGACGACGTTGCTGAACGCGACCTGGAAGCTGAGCTCGTTCCAGAGGGTGCCGTCGGGCAGGGCCAGCGTCACCCCGACCGCGGCGCCGCCGAGGACCAGCGAGACCGCCGGGCCGGCCAGGGAGACCAGGAGGTCCACCTTCGGGCTGGGCGCGTCGCGGTCCATCTCGGTGTAGCCGCCGAGCAGCTCGAGGGTGATCCCCTTCACGCCGATGCCGAACCGCCGGGCGGTGATCGCGTGGCCGAGCTCGTGCAGGAGCACGGAGACCAGCAGGCAGACGACGAAGCCGAAGCCGACGAGGTAGCCGGCGGCGGGGTGCAGGTCGAGCTGCTGCCGGACGAAGTTTCCGTAGAGCAGCGTGATCAGGCCCGCGAGCAGGAGGACGGAGGGATTGAGGTAGAGCGGGACACCCCACACACGGCCGACCACCAACCCGGGCCGTCGCTCGGGCTGATCTTTACCGCTCGCGTTGTCTGCCATCGTATCGATGCTATCGACACGACCCGCCCACGCGGTTTCGTCGTACCCCTCGTTTAGCGTCTGGGGCATGACAACGCAGGCTGTGTCCCTCGAGCCGGGTGACGAGGCGCCGGTTTATCCCTCGCTGTCCCCCTCCCGCGCGGCCGACTTCAAGACCTGCCCGCTGCTCTACCGCTTCCGCACGATCGACCGGCTACCCGAGACCCCCAGCCCCGACCAGGCCCGGGGCACGCTGGTGCACGCGGTGCTGGAGCGACTGTTCGACCTGCCGGCCGCCGCGCGGACCGCCTCGGCCGCCGCCGAGCTGGTCGCCCCGCAGTGGGAGCGGATGGTCGCCGAGGAGCCTTCGCTGGCCGAGCTGTTCCTCTCCGACGAGCCGCCGGCGCTCATCGAGGACCCGGCGATCGACGTGCGCCGCCCCTGGACCACCGACGACTTCCTGGCCTCGGCGCGTGGGCTGCTGGCCGGCTACTTCAGCGTGGAGGACCCGAGCCGGCTGGAGCCGGCCGAGCGCGAGACCCTGATCAGCGCCGTGGTCGACGAGCAGCTGCTGATCCGGGGCTACATCGACCGCCTCGACGTGTCGCCCGACGGGGCGCTGCGGGTCGTCGACTACAAGACCGGCGGAGCGCCCCGCGAGGCGTTCGAGGCGCGGGCGCTGTTCCAGCTGAAGTTCTACGCGCTGGTGCTCTGGCGCACCCGGGGCGTGGTGCCGCGGGTGCTGCGGCTGCTCTACCTACGCGACCAGGAGGTCTGCGACTACTCCCCCGACGCCGAGGAGCTGGCCCGGTTCGAGCGCACGCTGGTGGCACTGTGGCGGGCGATCGAGCGGGCCACCGAGGCCAAGGAGTTCCGGCCGCAGCCGAGCCGACTATGCGGCTGGTGCGCGCACCAGGCGGTGTGTCCCGCGTTCGGCGGCACGCCGCCGCCGTTCCCGGCACCGCGGCCGCGCACCGAGCAGCAGCCCGGGGAGGTGGTGACCCCTGGGGCCGACGAGTGAGCCCACTGGCGCGCTGAGCCCCGCGGTGGTCGAGGCACTGCGTTACTGGCCGGGTTTCCGGCCGGTGACGGCGGCGGCGGTCGACATCTCGGTGCTGGTGCCGTTCCTGGACGCGCGGCTCGGCGCGCTGCCGTGGTGGAACCCGGCCTGGCGGGTGGTGGAGGTGCGGGCCGCAAGCCCGTGTTTCACCTCGACCACCGAAAACCGCGTCGTCGAGGTCTCGGTGCCCGGGAAGGTGGGCGGCGAGGGCGGGTCGCTGCCGTTCTCGGCCCGGGTCCGCTTCGAAGGCGACCGGCTGCTGCGCTTTCAGGCGAAGATCGGTGACATGGTCATCGGTCCGGCGGCGACGGTCGGCGACACGCCGGAGCCCGACCCGTTCGGCGCCGTGGTGGCGCGGCTGATCGACCTCCGCGGGCTGCCGGCCAGCGACGTGGCCCGGCGCGCGGGCATCTCGATGTCGACGGTCCGCTGTCTGCGGGGCGGCTGGACACCGGACCCGGTCATCGTGCGCCGGCTCGCCGAGGCGCTCGACATGACGGCCGACGACCTCCTCGCGATCGCACGACTGGAACCCTGACCGGCGATCGTGGCCTGGCGGGCAAATGCGAAGTTGGTCGATAGCCTGAGCTGAGTTGGTCACCGGTAACCGGGGGTCCAGATGGCCAGGTGTGTCAGGCGTGCTCCAGCTCGGGTCCGGCGCACCTCGGCGGTCGTCGTGGCCTGCCTTGCCGCCCTGGTCGCTGCGGCTGCCGCTGACCTGGCCCCAGTTCGCGGCGGACCACGACGCGTCGGCCGCCGGTGACGCCAGCGCGCTGCTGACGGCCGCGCGGGCCATGCAGACGCCGGCCGGCTTCGCGGCCTCGACCACGTCGACGGCGATCTCGTGCGGCGACGCGCCCGCCACGGTCCCGGTGACGGACTGGCCCGCGCAGATCGCCCGGTTCGACGAGGTCGGCAAGCTGTGGGGCGCGGTGCTGGGCTGGTGGCTGTGGGCGCCGTGCGCGGCCGGCTGGCCGGCCGACGCGCCGGGCCGCTTCAGCGGGCCGTGGAACGCGCGGACGGACACGCCGATCCTGCTGTTCAGCTCGCGGTACGACCCGGCGACGCCGTACCGCAACGCGCAGGCGGCGGAGCAGCGACTGGGCAACGCCGTGCTGGTCACGATGGACGGCTGGGGGCACCCGAGCTACCAGATCCCGTCGGCGTGCATGGACGCGCTGCGCACCAGGTACCTCGTCGACCTCGCCGTCCCGCCGCGCGGCACGGTCTGCCAGCCGGACGAGGTGCCGTTCGGGTAGGGGTCAGGCGCCGGGGCGGACCAGGCCCGACTCGTACGCGAGGACCACCGCCTGGACCCGGTCGCGGAGGCCGAGCTTCGTGAGGACGTGGCCCACGTGGGTCTTGATCGTGGTCTCGCTGACCGAGAGCTTGCGGGCGATCTCCGCGTTGGACAGGCCGCGGGCGACCTGGACCAGGACCTCGCGTTCCCGGTCGGTCAGCGTCGCCAGCGCCGGCCGGGTGGTTTCGCGGGGGTCGGGCAGCGCCGCGGCGAAGCGGTCCAGCAGGCGCCTGAGGATCCGCGGTGCGACGACCGCCTCGCCGGCGGCGACCGTGCGGATCGCCGTCACCAGGTCGTCGGCGGGGACGTCCTTGGCCAGGAAACCGCTCGCGCCCGCGCGGAGCGCGCCGACCACGTACTCGTCGAGGTCGAAGGTCGTCAGCACCAGGACCCGGACCGGCAGGCGGGCCTCGACGATCGCGCGGGTGGCGGCCACGCCGTCCATGCGCGGCATGCGGACGTCCATGAGCACCACGTCGGGCAGCAGGCGGCGGGCCAGGTCGACGGCCTCGGCCCCGTCGCCGGCCTCACCGACGACGTCGAGGTCGCCCTGCGCGCCGAGGACCATGCGGAAACCGGTGCGCAGCAGGGGCTGGTCGTCGGCGAGCAGCACCCGGACCGGCCGCCCGGGTGTGTGCGCCCCGTCGGCCGCGGCCTCCGCCGTCATCGCCACCCCACTCCCTCGTCACGTACACCGTCATCTTTCCGCACGTCGGCTCGGGCGCGTGTGCCTGGCCCCGCAGGCGAAGGAGGCTGGGCGTTTCACCATTAAATGTCCGGAACGCTGGGGAATGATCGGACAACATGACGACGACTGCCGTGACGGGACCGGCCGCGCGGGCCGTCCACGTGTGGAAGGTGTACGGGGCCGGCGAGACCGAGGTCGTCGCGCTGCGCGACGTGAGCGTCGACCTGGAGCGCGGGAAGTTCACCGCGATCATGGGGCCGTCCGGTTCCGGCAAGTCGACGCTGATGCACTGCCTGGCGGGGCTCGACTCGGTGAGCAGCGGCGACGTCTACGTCGGCGACACCCGGGTCACGGGCCTGGGCGACGCGGGCCTGACCCGCCTGCGGCGGGACAAGATCGGGTTCATTTTCCAGCAGTTCAACCTGCTGCCGACGCTGACGGCCGAGGAGAACATCCTGCTGCCGATGTCGATCGCGGGCCGCAAGCCCGACCCGGAGTGGTACCGCACGGTCATCGAGACCGTCCGCCTCGGCGACCGGCTGAGCCACCGCCCGTCGCAACTCTCGGGCGGCCAGCAGCAACGCGTGGCGTGCGCCCGGGCCCTGGTCAGCCGCCCGGACGTGATCTTCGCGGACGAGCCGACCGGCAACCTGGACTCCCGCTCGGGCGCGGACGTCCTGACCTTCCTGCGCGACTCGGTGCAGACCCACGGCCAGACGATCGTGATGGTCACCCACGACCCGGTCGCGGCGTCGTACGCGGACCGCGTCCTGTTCCTCGCCGACGGCGCGGTGGTGGACGAGATCCTCGACCCGACCGCGGACGCGGTCCTGGACCGCATGCGCACGATCGACGCCCTGGACGAGTCGACACCGGGCCCGGGCACTGTGCCGACCAGCGGCCCGGCGCCGGAAAGCCGCGGCACCACGGACCCGACGGGCCGCACCCCTCATCCCGGCCGCCTCGGCGGCGGCCCGGCTCCCGGTCCACATCGGACCGAAGGGGAACCGGGTACGGGCGGCGGGACCGCGGGGCCGCCGGAGCCGGGCTCCCCTTCGGCCCGCGCCGGCGCAGAAGCCGCATGGGACGCGGTGCGGGTGGCAAGGGTCGACCAGACACCAACCGCGACGGCAACGTTGACGGCGACGTCGGTCTCCCCTGCGGGCGCGGTACCGCAACGGTCGCGGGCGCGACAAGCACCTCCTGACACGGCACGCCGAACCCGCAAGCCCACCAACACAACCACGGATCCGACGCGCTCCGACTCGTCAGCACCGCCCCAGAGCCCAGGCGACGGCACGAAGCCCGACCCGACGGCCACCAGGGGCGCGAGCGAGATCTCGAGCTCCGCAGCTGATGCGGCCGCCGAGTCGACGGTCGCCGAGGCAGCAGTGCGCGCCGCAGGCGCGGTAGACACCGCAGGCGCGGTAGACACCGCAGGCGCGGTAGACACCGCAGGCGCGGTAGACACCGCAGGCGCGGTA
>NZ_JBFAIU010000377.1:0-6728 GCF_040654855.1 Asanoa sp. NPDC050611 | reverse complement strand
GCGTAGGCCGAACGCGATCGCCGCGACCAGGACCGGGACCGTCAGGTTCGTGCCGTCGAGCTCCGGCAGGCCCAGGTTGCCCTGCTGGAACACCCAGACCACCGCGCCCAGGGCGGCGCCGATGCTGAGCAGGTTGGTCAGCACCGCCTTGATCGGCAGGAGGACCGAGCCGGTGAACAGGAACAGCAGGATCAGCGTGCCGAGACCGACCAGGGCGATCGCCCACGGGAGCCGGTCGGCCAGCATGCCGCGGTAGTCGGCGAGCCGGGCCGCGTCGCCGCCGACCAGGGTCTCGACCGGGGCCGGCAGGTCACGCACCGCCGTCGCGACCGTGTCCTGGTAAGCCTCGTCGACGTCCGCCTGGACCAGTGAGCGGTCGCCGATCGGGCGCACCGCGACCTCGCGTACACCCGGCATGGTCTGGATCTGGTCCCGCAGCGCGGTGACGGCGGGGCTGTCGGGTGCGGCCGCGACCACGGCCGACACCTCGTCGGGGCGGATCTCGTCGGGGTAGTGGACGGTCATCTCGTCGTAGAGCGTCCGCGTGTCGGTGCTCGCCGGGAGGAGGCGCGGGTCGCCGGCGGCCAGCCGCATGTCGAGCACCGGGATCGCGATGAACAGCATCCCGGCGAGCACGGTCAGCGCGGTCACCGCGGGCCGGCGTTGGACGATCCGGGCCAGCCGGGCGAACACCCCGACGCCGGCCGGGCGCGGCGCCCGCCCCTTGATCCGCTTGCCGAAGAGGGTGAGCAGCGCCGGCAGCAGGGTCAGCGCGGCCAACAGGTCGAGCACGACGACGGCGGTGCCGGCGATGCCCATCGAGCGCAGGAACGGGTCCGGGAACACGGTGAGTCCGGCCAGCGCGACGGCGACGGTCAGTCCGGAGAAGAGGACGGTACGCCCGGCGGAGCGCGCGGTGCGCAGGACCGCGGGGCCGACCTCGGGGTCGACGGCCCGCTCCTCGCGGAACCGGTAGACGACCAGCAGCGCGTAGTCGACGGCGAGGCCCACCGCGAGCATCGTCACGATCTGGATGGAGTAGACGGACACGTCCGTGACCTGGCTGAACGCGAACAGCACGCCGAACGTGCCGCCGACGCCGACCACCGCGATCAGCAGCGGCAGGCCGGCCGCGAGCAGGCCGCCGAAGACGATCAGCAGGAGCAACAGCATGATCGGCGTGCTGAATATCTCCGCGCGGGCGACGTCGCCGGCCGCCTGCTCGCTGAACTCGTCCTCGCTCAGCGATCCGCCGGTGACCGTGACCGTGCCGCCGGGCAGGTCGGTGCCGGCGCGGATCCGCTCGGCCACCTGCGCCGCGACCTCGTCGGCGTCGTCGGCCACCGCCATCGTCACCGTGAACAGCACCGCCTGGCCGGTCGACGGGGACGGCACCGGCGGGCTCACCTCCGCCACGCCGGGCATGGCGCGGACCTCGGCGCCGATCCGGTCGACCGCGGCCGTGACGGCCGGGTCGCTCGCGTTCACTCCGCTGACGATCGCGGTGATCTCCTCGGGCGCGGGTGCCAACTCGTCGCGGAGGTCGGCGGCCCGGGCCGACTCGCTGCCGGGCACGACACCGACCTCGCCGACGAGGCGTTCGAAGACGCCGACGCCGACTGTGAAGCCGGCGCCGACGACGGCCAGCCAGATCACCAGGACGATGACCGGGCGGCGTACGGAGAAGCGAGCGAGTGAGGTTGTCATGCCGTCGATCCAACGCGCGCGCCGCCCGGACCGGATCGCCGTCCGGAGTGGACTCCGGCTCACTCGCCGGAGCGAGGAACGACCAGTCCCGTCTCGTACGCGAGGACTACCGCCTGCACCCGGTCGCGCAGGGCGAGCTTGGTGAGCAGGTTGCTGACGTGGGTCTTGACGGTGTGCTCGGTGACGTACAGCTCGGCGGCGATCTCCGCGTTGGACAGCCCGCGGGCGACCGCCTTCAGCGTCTCCGTCTCGCGGCCGGTGAGCGCCGCCAGCCGGTGGTCGACCCGCCGTGGTGCGGCGCGGGACACCACGTCGGCGATCAGCCGTCGGGTCACCGTCGGGGCCAGCAGCGCCTCGCCGCCGGCCACCACGCGCACCGCGTTGACGAGGTCGTCGCGGCGCATGTCCTTGAGCAGGAAGCCGCTCGCGCCGGCCCGCAGCGCGTCGTAGACGTACTCGTCGAGGTCGAACGTGGTCAGCACGAGCACCCGGGTGTCGGAGTCGGCGCAGATACGGGCGGTGGCCTGGATGCCGTCGATGTTCGGCATGCGGACGTCCATCAGCACGACGTCGGGGCGCAGCCGGGCGGTCGCGGCGATCGCCTCCGCACCGTCGGCGGCCTCGCCGACCACGGTGATGTCGGGCTGGGCGTCGAGGATGAGCGCGAACCCGCCGCGGACCAGCTCCTGGTCGTCGGCGACGAGCACGCTGATCTGGTCAGCCATGGGGTTGCCGCGGGACCACCGACGCCACGACGGGCAGCCTAGCGTGCACGCGGAAACCCGGGCCATCGCTCGCCGCGCCGGTCTCCAGCGTGCCGCCGCAGGCCGCGACGCGTTCGCGCATGCCGATCAGGCCGTGGCCGGAGCTGGAACCGGCCCGCCGGCCCGGGCCGCGCCCGTCGTCGCGCACCTCCAGCCCCAGTTCGTCGTCGTCCCAGCGGAGCACGACCTCGACCCGGCCGGCCCGCGCGTGACGGACCACATTGGTCAGTGCCTCCTGCACCACGCGGTAGGCGGCGACGGGGGTGTCGGCCGGCAGCGGGCGGCGCGCGCCCCGCTCGTGCAGGACGGCGGCGAGGCCGGCCACGCGGGCCTGCTCGACGAGCGCGGGGACGGCGTCGAGGCCCGGTTGCGGCGCGCGGGAGGCGGGCTCGGAGCGCAACACGCCCAGGGTGCGGCGGAGCTGGGTCAGCGCGTCCCGGCCGGCGTCGGCGATCGCGTCGAACACCTGCTCCGCCCGGGCCGGGTCGCTGCGGACGACGACCGGGCCGGCCTCGGCCTGCACGACGATCAGGCTGACCGAGTGGGCGAGGATGTCGTGCATGTCCCGGGCGATCCGCTCCCGCTCCCGCGACGCCGCCTTGGTGTAGTCGGCGGCCAGCTGCTCGGCACGGGCCTCCAGGTTGGCGATCAGCTTGCGGCGGGAGCGGGCGATGGCGCCGAGGGCGTACGCCCCGCCGAACATGATCACCGTGGCGCTCACGGGCAGGATGCTGCTCTTCGGGGTAAGCGAGATGCCGAGCCCCGCGACCGTGCCGAGGATGCCGAGCGCCCGCCAGCCCGGCCCGGCCAGCGCGGCGAACGTGTAGGTGGCCACGAGCTGGCCGAACGGCACCTCTTTGATCAGGTCGTTGACGGCGAGGACGGAGGTCGCGACGCCGGTGAGGAACGTGATCGGGACCGGCCAGCGGCGGCGCCAGGCGAGGGGGAGGGAGCTGAGCGCGGCGAAGACGTACATCATCGTCGTGTCCTCGCCGTCCACCACCGGGGAGGCGATCGTGGCCAGATAGCAGAGCAGCGCGATGATCGAGTCGACGGCCAGCGGCGGCAGGTCGCGGGCCGCGTCGGTCGCCTGCCGGACGGCCCGGCGCGCCTGCTCGGCCAGCTTCCGCACGCTGGCAGTATCCAGTGCGGCCCGGCGCCGGCGCCTCCCTCTCAGGAGCGAGAAGAAATTTCTCCGGGGGGATGTCGAAATCCGGGCGGCCCCGTTCGACCCCTGGGTGAAGGAGGTCGCCACGGCGGCCTTGGACGAGAGAAGGAGACATATCGTGAAGGTCATGGTCATGATCAAGGGGACCGGCGCGGACGAGGACAAGATCGCCCCGACCGCGGAGATGCTGGCCGCGATGGGCGAGTACAACGACAAGCTCGTCAAGGCCGGGATCATGCTCGACGGCGGCGGCCTGCGGCCGAGCGCACAGGGCAAGCAGGTGATCTTCGAGGGCGGCACGACGTCGGTCGTCGACGGGCCGTTCACCGAGTCGAAGGAGATCATCGCCGGGTACTGGGTGTGGCAGGTCAGCTCGATCGAGGAGGCCGTCGAGTGGGTCAAGCAGGTGCCGACCGACCCGAAGACGGGGCTGCGTGAGGTGCTCGAGATCCGCCCTTACTACGAAGAGGCCGATTTCGAGAACCTGGCCTGACGGTTGCTGGCGGGGAGGGGCGGCATGGACGCGCGGCGGACCGTCGAGGCGGTATGGCGGATCCACTCGGGGCGGCTGGTCGCCTCCCTCACCCGGCTGGTCAACGACGTCGGGCTCGCGGAGGACTTCGCGCAGGACGCCTACCTCGCGGCGCTGGAGCAGTGGCCGGTCTCCGGCATTCCGGATGAGCCCGCCGGTTGGCTGCTCACCACGGCCCGCCGCCGGGCGATCGACATGATCCGGCGGGAGGGCGTACGCGAGACGAAGTACGCCCTGCTGGGTGAGGAGGAGTCCAGCCCGGCGACCGATCAGGACCTGCTGTCCCTGGTGTTCGTCGCGTGCCACCCGGTGCTGTCGCAGGAGTCCCGCGCGGCGCTGACCCTGCGGATGGTCGGCGGCCTGAGCACCGACGAGATCGGCCGCGCGTTCCTGGTGCCGTCGGCCACGATCGGGCAGCGGATCTCGCGGGCCAAGCGCACGCTGGCCGAGGCCGAGGTGCCGTTCGCGCTGCCGGACCCGGACGAGCTGCCGGCGCGGCTGCACGCGGTGCTGGAGGTCCTCTACCTGATCTTCACCGAGGGGTACGCGGCCACGTCCGGCGACCGGTGGATCCGCCGCGACCTGGCGGAGCAGGCGATGCGGCTGGGCCGGATCCTGGCCGCGCTGATGCCCGCCGAGCCCGAGGTGTACGGGCTGGTCGCGCTGATGGAGCTGCAGGCGTCGCGGTTCGCCACCCGCACCGGCCGGGACGGTCAGCCGGTGCTCCTGGAGGACCAGGACCGGTCGCGCTGGGACCGCACGCTGATCGCGCACGGCCTGGCCGCGCTGGCCCGGGCGCGCCGGCTGCGCAAGCCGCTCGGGCCGTACACGGTGCAGGCCGCGATCGCCGCCTGTCACGCTCGGGCGCCGCGGTTCGCGGACACCGACTGGTCCGCGATCCTGGCGCTGTACGACGCGCTGTCGCAGCTGGCCCCGTCGCCGGTGGTCGGGCTCAACCGCACGGTCGCGGTGTTGCATGTGGACGGTCCGCAGGCGGCCCTGGACGCGTTGGAGGAGCTGGCCGGCGACCCTCGCCTGGGCCGCTACCACCTGTTCGGCGCGATCCGTGGCGACCTGCTGCTCCGGCTGGGCCGGCGCGGCGAGGCGGCCGAGGAGCTGGAACGTGCCGCGTCGCTGGCACCGACCCGGCACGAACGCGACCTGTTGATGGCCCGGGCGGCCGCCGCGACCGACTAGGGGGCCTGGTCGCCCTCGCCGGTGCGCTGCTGTGCCTGGTCGACGCCCTTGTCGATCTGGGCGTCGTACTTGTCGTCGGTGCGCTTGTCGGCCTGCTCGCCGGCCTTCTCGAGACCCTGGTCGACCTGCTTGTCGTGCTCGTCGGCGAAGTCCTTCGCTTTGTCCATGAAGTCACCCATGGCGCTACGGTGCCCCGCGCGGTCGCGGTCAAACGCCCGGGAAACTGGTCGTCGGCGCGCATGGCGCGCCAGGTCGGGGGAATGCGGGCGCCATGACCACGACCACGCTCCCGATGCTGGAGACCTATCCCCAGCCGATCAGCCTGGACCGCGTCCAGCTGGCCTCGACCATCGACATCATCGACGACTGTGCGGAGGCGTGTACCGCCTGCGCCGACGCCTGCCTCAGCGAGCCCGACGTGGCGGAGCTGACCAAGTGCATCCGCACGAACCTCGACTGCGCCGACGTCTGCGCGACCACCACGCGGGTGCTGTCGCGGCACACGGGTTACGACGCGACGATCAGCCGCGCGATGCTGGTGGCCTGCGCCACCGCGTGCGCCGCCTGCGCGGCCGAGTGCGGCCTGCACGCCGAGATGCACGAGCACTGCGGCATCTGCGCGGACGCGTGCCGCAGCTGCGAGCAGGCCTGCAACGACCTGCTCGCCGCCATGGACTCCTAGACAGCCGCGGTCGCCCAGTCGACGTGGTAGTCGAAGACCTTGCGCTGGGCGGTGCTGCTCGCGGTCACCCGCAGGACCGCCGGTAGGACCGCGTCGCGGATCACCCGGCCCACCGGGCCCGCGGCCTTGCTGCTGTTGTTGCGGGCCGCCGCCTTGATGATGGCGTCGACGCGCGGGCGCCGGCCGGCCTCGAAGCGGGCGAACGCGTCCGCCGGCTCGGCGTGGTCGCGCAGGCACTTCGCGAGCACGAGGGCGTCCTCGATGGACAGTGAGGCGCCCTGGCCCGAGGTCGGGGTCGGTGCGTGCGCGGCGTCGCCGACCAGGACCACGCGCCGGGAGTGCCAGGAGCGCAGGCCGCGTACGGACTGGATCGGGTCCATCGGCACCAGTCCCGTGGTCGCGTCGAGCACCGGCAGCGCCGGGCCCGCGTCACCGGCGAACAGCTCGCGCAGCCGCGGCAGCCAGTCGATCGCGGCCAGCTCGCCGCGGGCCGGCTCGGCGCGCCACGGCACGTTGGCGAACCACCAGACCTCGTCGCCGGGCGCAACCAGGTAGCCGAAGAACGCCCGCCGGCCGAAGATCATCTCGTAGTGGCCCGGCCGCGCGTCGACGCCCGGGACCGCGGGTGCGAAGCCGCCGTTGCCCACGAGCCCGGCGTAGGCCGGCGACGGCGCCGAC
>NZ_JBFAIU010000376.1:0-6768 GCF_040654855.1 Asanoa sp. NPDC050611 | reverse complement strand
GCACGGTCAGGTCGATGCCGTCCACCGCCCTGGTCGCGCCGAACGCCTTGACCAGCCCCTCCGCTTCGATTGCGTGCATCCGCATGTTCCTCGGTGCTGGGATGCGAACCGCCTACCGGGCGGTGGCGGACGGGCGGATCGGCACCCCGCTGTCGGCGATCGCGCTGGTGCAGGGTGCCGGCCCGCAACGCTGGCACCCTGAACCCGAGTTCTTCTTCCAACCCGGCGGCGGTCCGCTGTTCGACATGGGGCCGTACTACCTGACCGCCCTCGCCGTGCTCTTCGGCCCGGTCAACCGGGTCAGCGCCGTCGCACGCACCGGATTCGCCGAGCGTGCCATCGGGTCCGGGCCGCGCGCCGGCCAGACCTTTCGGGTCGACGTACCGACCCACGTCACCGCCCTGCTCGAGTACGCCGACGGCCAGGTCGCCACCGTCGTCTTCAGCTTCGACTCCCAAGTGCCGCGGCAGAACTTCCTGGAGATCACCGGTACGACGGCGACGCTCGCGGCACCCAACCCCAACACCTTCGCCGGCCCCGTACGACTCCGCCGCGCCGGTGAACCGGACTGGACGACGATCCCCACCCCGGACCTTCCCGACGAGGGACGCGGCCTCGGCGTCTGCGACCTGGCCCACGGCATCCGCACCGGCCGACCCCATCGGGCGAGCGGGGAACTCGCCGCCCACGTCGTCGACGTCATGACCGCGATACACGACTCGGCCGCGCACGGCGCCGTCACGGCCGTCACCTCCACCTTTACCCGACCGGACCCACTGACGTAGGGCCTGCCTTGTCGTCCGGGGCGAGGGTCCCGCTGATGGATTCCTGGTAGTCGTCCGCGTACGTGCGCGAGTCTTTGATCAGGTCGTCGCAGAAGGCCGCGACGTCGTTGCCGATGAGCTGCAGGACGCCTTTGCCGTCCGCGACGCCTTCCTCGAAGAAGTCGACGATCCCGGGGAGCAGGCGCCCGTCGGCCAGGTTTGTCGGTCCGACCTTGAACAGGTACTTCTGCATCTCCTTGTAGACGATCTGGTAGTCGGGCGGGAGTGCCTTGACCCGAGCCATGTGCGCCCGCCATTGCTTCTTGCCCTCGATGATGTCCTGGATGCCCACGTCAGCCTCCCAGCCGGCCCAGTTTCCTTGCGACGTTCCTGTTCAACTGCTGGCGCCACCGGTCACGGAAAGTCCGGGCGCCCTCTCCGCCGGCCAGCGCCGCGCAGAACCCCGGAATGTCGTCGCCGAGCACCTCGCGGACGCTCTGCCCCTCGGTGGATGCTTCTTCGAGCAGGCCCAGGGCGGCGTCGAGGATCGGCATGAGGTTGCGACCCGTGAAGTCGCCGTACGCGAAGAGATTGCCCTTGATCTGCGTCCACGCCTCCTGGTAGTCGGCCGGCAATGCCGCCGCCCGGGCTTCGAAAGCCTTCCATTCCCTGGTGAGGTCGCTGCCGGTGATGGTGTCCCAGAAGCTCATCTGCCGCCCTCCTTGAGCCTGTCGATGCGTGATGAGACGTACTGCCATTTCGCCCAGAACGTCGCGAGCTCCGCCCGCCCGGCGTCGTTGAGCGTGTAGAACTTCCGTGGCGGGCCGACGTCGGACGGTCGTTTCGTCACCTCGACGAGTCCGTTCCGCTCCAGCCGCAGCAGGATGGTGTAGACCGTCCCGTCGATGACGTCGGCGAAGCCGAGGTCGTTCAGCCGACGGGTGATGGCGTACCCGTAGGTCTCCTCGCCGCGGATGATCTCGAGCACGCAGCCCTCGAGCGTCCCCTTCAGCATCTCCGTCAGGTCCTCCATCGCGGCCCTCTCCGGTACCTTGTATCACTGAGTACCGCTACACGGTATCACCGAGTAGCGGGGCCGACAATGCGGCCGGGCATACTGATCTCGTGCTGCTGACCACCGACCTCGCCACGACCGGCGCACAGGTCGTGCCGGTGCTCGCCATCGGCGCCGTGGTCGCGTTCCGCGCCCGGGTGCGGGCGCACGACCAGATGGCCCAACCGTTGCGCAGCAGTGTCAGCGCGTACTCCCGCAAGGTCGTCGCGTTGCACCAGCAGGGCGTACGGGGCCAGGCGCTGGTCGACGCGCTCGACAACCTCGACGAGCCCGGCGGCCGCTCGCTGTCCGTCGGCACCGAGTACGTCCTGCGCGTCCTCGGCGTCGTAGCCGTGCTCGCGATCATCCTCGCCAACCTCGCCGCCGAGGTCGTCTGCCTCCTCGTGCTCGGTGGCAGCGTGGCTCCGAGCGCCGGCCAGGCGGTGTTCGTCATCACCGCGATCGCCGCCGGCCTCGCGCTGCTCGTCGTCGCGCCGCTGGTCGCCAACATGCCCAGCTGGGGACTGTCGCGCTCCGCACTGCGGACCGCCGACTACGTGCGGGCCCGGCAGATCATCGAACAGGCCGCCGCGGAAGCAGCCGAAGATCACCGCTCCACCGCGTGACGCGGTCGCGCCGGTCGACCGGACAAGAGGGTGCCCATAGCGGACAGTAGCGACGGACCCGCGACCGCGTGTTGGATACCGGTCGTGGATCAACCAGCTGTGCCCGCCGCGCTGGCGGAGTTCACCGCCGACCTGGCCGACGAACTCGCGCTGACGTACACCGACCAGGTCGTGTACCCACGCCTCACCGTCATTGACCGGCCCGGCGCACCGGAGCGCCACTTCCCCACCGCGCCGACACCCGTGCTGCTGCTCGCGATCGAGAACCAAGGCGTCTGCGCGTGGGGCGTGCCACTGGACGGACACGACAACCCACCCGTCATCGTCAGCGGCGAACTGAGCGACGGCTCCGACACCACCATCGAGTACGCCGCGGACGTGGAGGCGTATGTCGCAGCGCGCCGCTGGGACGCTCAGTGCCTCTCTTCCGCCGTGGTCCTCCAGGCACAGGCGAAGCCCGTCGACCCGACGACACTTGCCTACCTTCGCGCCGGCTACGAGCAGTCATCGTCGACCGCGGGCTGGCCCGGCGACGTCACGTACCGCTTCCGTAACGGCCCGGTTCGGATCATGCTGTGGGCGGCGCCCGACCAATGCGACTGGTTCATCGCCGGAGCGGACACCGATGAGCTCGCCCGTGCGACAGCGGCGCTGCTGCCGTACTCGGACCTCCGCGCGTCGCTGTGGTCCCACGACACCGTGGGCCAGGAACTACTGGACCGCCTCCGCCGGACCCGGCGACCCAGCTAGAAGAACCTGGTCAGGCGGCCGCGCGGAGGCTGGCCAAGGCAGTGGACCAGGCGGTGAGCTGGTCCAGCGTGCCGGTGAGGGAGGTGGCCTGATGCTCGCCGGGGGTGAACTCCGTGAACTCCGTGAAGTCGTGGAACATGCTCAGTGCGACCTGCGAGCCGACATCGGCCAGCCGCAGCGACGCCATTACGGGCCGGAGCGCCTCGACCGCGCGCACACCGCCGTCGACGCCGTAGGAGACGAACGCGGCCGCCTTGTTGTTCCACTCCGCGTAGACCCGGTCGAGGGCGTTCTTCAGCACCCCGGGGTAGGAGTGGTTGTACTCCGGGGTGACGAAGACGAAGCCGTCGTATCCGGCGACGGTCGCTGCCCAGGACTTGGTGTGGTCGTGGACGTAGCGGCCGGCGGCGGGCGGCACGGGCTCGTCGAGGTGGGGCAGGTTGACTTCCGCGAGGTCGACCAACTCGAAGTGGGCGTCCCGGCGCTGGGTGGCGTGCTTGAGAACCCAGTCGGCGACGGGCTTCCCTTTGCGCCCGGGTCGGGTGCTGGCCAGTACGACGGCGACGTTGATCATGTCGATGGTTCCTTCCGGTCAAGGTCAGTGGTGCTCGGCGAACAGGTCGGCAAGACGGGTGACGGCGTCCGGGGCGAACATCAGCTCGAGCGAGGCGGCCGACGTGCTGGCCGAGGCCTCGCTGCGTGCGAACAGCGCTTCCTCGTACGCGGCCAGGCCCGCTTCGATGTCGGCGGGGTGGTCGGCGATGGCGACCGCGAGCTCGGCGCCGTCGAGCAAGGCGAGGTTGGCTCCCTCCCCCGCGAACGGCGACATGACGTGCGCGGCGTCGCCGACGAGGGTGACGCCGGGCACCCGGTCCCAGCGGTGGCCCACGGGCAGGGCGTTGATGCGACGCGGTACGAGAGGGCCGTCGGCATCGGTGATCAAGGATTGGAAGGCGGGTGCCCAGTCGACGAAGTGGGCCAGCAGCGCCGTCTTCGCGACTGTGACGTCGGCGAAGTCGATGCCGTCCAGCCAGTCCTCGGCGGAGCGCAGCGCGGTGTAGACG
This sequence comes from Asanoa sp. NPDC050611, assembly GCF_040654855.1. Classification (NCBI taxonomy): domain Bacteria; kingdom Bacillati; phylum Actinomycetota; class Actinomycetes; order Micromonosporales; family Micromonosporaceae; genus Asanoa; species Asanoa sp. NPDC050611. The sequence goes on along the minus strand of NZ_JBFAIU010000376.1, from coordinate 2,510 downwards.
TGCAGGCTGCCGTCGGTCTCGCGGTGGGCGAGGAACCCACGCTCACCGTCCAGGGCGATGAAGAAGCCACCGCCGATCAGCGCAGCTGAGCCTGGGTGGCGGGCCTCGGCGTCCAACAGGTCCAGCTCGACGAAGGAGATGCCGGTGTAGGCCGGCGACGCCGCGGAGACCAGCGGCCGGACCCGGGACCAGGCGCCGTCCGCGCCGATGAGGACGTCGGCGGTGATGACGGTGCCGTCGCCGAAGGTCACTTCGTGCCCGCCTTCGTCCAGCGGGCGGACGCCGGTGGCCTTGGCACCCCACCGGATCGTGCCGTCGGGCAGGGAATCCAGCAGAAGGTCGCGCAGGTCTCCCCGGTCGACCTCCGGTCGGTCGCCGGTGCCGTCGTCCCGCTGTTCCAGAGCGAGTGTCGCGTCGTGGTTCAGCAACCGCAGCGCCTGACCGCCCGGGTGGATGATCTTTTCGAATCCGGCGTAGAGGTCAGCGGTGCGCAGGGCGACCTGCCCGGTGTCGTCGTGGATGTCGAGCATGCCGCCCTGGGCGCGTACGTCCCGACCAGCTTCGAGGTCGAAGACCGCCGCGCTGACGCCGCGAATCTGAAGCGCTCGCGCCAGGGTCAGCCCACCCAAGCCGGCGCCGATGATCGCGATGGGGTGGTGCGTGCTGCTCATGTCGAGGCCTCCTCTTTCTCCCTGGACCAGGCTCATTCGTGGTGTTGTTTGAAAACTATAACGACTCCACTCAAGCAGTTGTTCCGCCCTTGCGCGATAGACTGCGGGCATGACCGACGTCACCGTTGGGCGCAGGGAGCGCAAGAAGGCCCGAACGCGGCAGGCGATCGCCAATGCGGCGCGGGACCTGTTCCTCGAGCGCGGCTTCGACGCGGTGACTGTCAAGGACGTGGCTGAAGCGGCAGATGTGTCGATGAGCGGGTTGTTCAAGCACTTCCCGACCAAGGAGTCGTTGGTCTTCGACGAGAACGAAGACGTCCGGGAGGGCCTGGTCTCCGCCATCCGCGACCGCCCGGAGACGACGCCTGACCTGCGGGCACTACGGGAATGGCTGCTCAACCGCGCCCGCCGTCAAAGCGGCGACCCGGACGCCGCCGCGTTTCTCGCACTCGTCGCCGCGACACCTGCACTGAACGACTACGCCCGCCGCATGTGGCAGCGGCACGAAGAGGGACTCGCCGAAGCGATCCGGCAGGCCGGGCCCGACGAGCCCGGTGCAGACATCGCCGCGCGCGCCGTCGCCCGCTTCGCCCTCGACCGCACGCGGCCGTGCGAGGGTGATCCGGACACTGAGATCGACGCAGCGTTCGCCTTGCTCAGCCACGGCTGGCCGGCCCCTGAACTGCGCCGACCGCAGCACAACGGCCCGCAGCAGGCGGAGCCGCCGGCGCCGACCAGCCCGCCGGGCCTACGCGAACGCAAAAAGGCCACAACGCGCCAGACCATCACCAGGACCGCGCTGGAATTGTTCTCCGAGAAGGGTTACGACAACGTCGGCGTGCGCGAGATCGCCGACTCTGCCGGGGTCTCGCCGGGGACTCTGTTCGCCTACTTTCCGGACGGCAAGGCCAGCCTCGTCTTTCCCGGCGACCAGGCCGACAACACCCTGGCCCTCGTCAACGCCGTCCATCACCGCTCCCCGGGCCAGACGATTCCCCAAGCCGTCCGCGACCACATGAAGAGCCGCGGGCCCTTCAAGCCCGACCTCACCGCCGACGAGCAGCGGGCCCTGAACCTCATCAGCGCCACCCCAGAACTGAGCGACTACGCACTCCGCGCCTGGACCGTCGCCCAACCCGCCCTCACCGCCGCCATCACCGACGAAGCCGGTCTCCCCGCCGACGACCCCACAGCACGTCTCCTCGCCCACTACCTTCTGCAGATCCCCGACCTCGCGCGCTTTGCCACCGACGCTCGTCACACGCTCGACGTTGTCACCAACCTCCTCGAACACGGCTGGCCCGAAGGCCTCACCGCGCACGAGAATCAATGACCACTCGTTGCGGGCGGCCGCCGGGCCGGTGATCCGGCGCTGGTATGCGCCGCCGGTCGAGCTATTCGTGCGGCTCGGTCTCGCGGTGGCGGCGCAGTGCGCCGAGCGCCACAAGAACGGGCCCGGCGAGCGCGACCGCCGCCTCCGTCGCCTCCGACGGCTGCAGAAAACGGTTTGTCGGGAGGCTCACGAGGAAGCCGGCCTCCAGGAAGCCGTCCCGCGGTGCGGTGGTTGCCCACCAGGCGGCCCAGCTCCCGGCGAGGTCCACGCCGTCGTTGGCCGCCGTCACGGCGAGCAGCAGCAACCCCGCGGGAAGGAGCAGCCATCGATCGTGCCGCCAGCCGGACAGCGCCAGGGCTCCCAAGGTCACGAGGAGGCCGACCAACGCGGGCCAGAGCGGCCCGACGAGTGGGAGCACCGGATAATGGTCAAGCCTCGTCGCCGAGGGCCTCGACACGATCGCGACGATCTGGCTCAACGGGGTCGCGGTGGCGCGGACCGCCAAC
>NZ_JBFAIU010000375.1:0-6855 GCF_040654855.1 Asanoa sp. NPDC050611 | reverse complement strand
ATCTCGATCGCGTACCCGTTGGGCACCGCCTGCCCCGAGACCCGCACCTTGGTGTGCGGGGGCGAGAACGACGTCGCGTTCTCGATCAGCTAAGGGCAGCGGGCGCTCGGTGGTCGAGCGCACGGGCAGCCGGGCGCCGCGCTCGGCGGCGGTGTGGATAGTCTCCATGACGTCGAGGACGTGGAAGGCCAGCGCCGCCGAGGCGCGGTGGGCGCGGCCCTCCTCGATGCCCGCGACCATCTCCGCGACGCCGATCCCGCGCGAGTCCGTCGACCAGGGCGTGCGCAGCGGCTCCTCCCGCCAGCCCGCGTCGTCCCGGCCGCGGGTCAGCACCGGCCCGCCGAAGTGGTTCGGGTCGTCCAGCACGATCGTCCCGGTGCTCCCGTAGATCTCGATGCCGTGTGGGATCGTCGAGGCGGGCACGTCGAAGCTGAAGATCGCGGTGACGGTGGCGCCGGCCGCGAACTCGAGCACCGCGCTCACGTGCGTCGGGACCTCGACGGGGATCTCCCGGCCGGCCGGGGTGCGGCGCGTCGGAAACCCGCGACCCGCCACCGCGCTGACGGCCGCCACCGGGCCGAGGAGGTTGACCAGCGCCGTCAGGTAGTACGGGCCCATGTCGAAGAGCGGGCCGCCGCCCGGCTGGTAGTAGAAATCCGGCGCCGGGTGCCAGCGCTCGTGTCCGGGGGAGAGCATGAACACCGCGCCGGAGAGCGGCGTGCCGATCGCGCCCTCGTCGAGCAGCGTGCGGACCGTCTGGACGCCGGCGCCGAGGAACGTGTCCGGGGCGCTGCCGACGCGTACCCCCGCCCGATGCGCCTCCGCCAGCAACGTCGCGCCATCGGCCGCCGTCAGCGCCAGCGGCTTCTCGGCGTAGACGTGCTTGCCCGCCCGGACCGCGGCCAGCCCCACCTCGACGTGTGCGATCGGGATCGTGAGGTTGACCACAAGCTCCACGGCCGGGTCGGCCAGCAGGTCCTCGACCGTCCCGGCGGCCGGCACGCCGTGCTCCGCCGCGCATGCCTTGGCCCGCTCGACGTCGAGGTCCGCACAGCGTACGACCTCGGTGTTCGGCAATCGGGTCAGGTTCTTGAAGTAGATCCCACTGATTTTCCCGCACCCGATGACGCCGATCCGCATGGGCGGATGTTAGCCCCCTCCGCGGCCTAGGCTTCAGTCATGACTGAGCATTTCGATCTCGTCGTTCTCGGCGCGGGCCCGGGCGGCTACACCGCCGCGGTCCGTGGCGCCCAACTCGGCCTGCGGACCGCGGTCGTCGAGGAGCGCTACTGGGGCGGCGTGTGTCTCAACGTGGGCTGCATCCCCTCCAAGGCCCTGCTGCGCAACGCCGAGCTCAACCACATCTTCAGCCAGGAGGCCAAGACCTTCGGCATCAACGTCACCGGCGAGGTGACCTTCGACTACGGCGCGGCGTACACCCGCAGCCGGAAGGTCGCCGACGGGCGGGTGCGCGGCGTGCACTACCTGATGAAGAAGAACAACATCACGGAGATCAACGGGCGGGGTACGTTCGTCGACGCGCACACCATCGCCGTGGGTGACCAGACCGTGACGTTCGACAACTGCATCATCGCGACCGGCGCCTCGACCCGGCTGATCCCGGGCACGTCGTTGTCGGAGCGGGTGGTGACCTACGAGGAGCAGATCCTCAGCTCCGAGCTGCCCTCGTCGATCGTGATCGCGGGCGCCGGTGCCATCGGGGTCGAGTTCGCCTACGTGCTGCACAACTACGGCGTCAAGGTCACGATCGTCGAGTTCCTCGACCGGATGCTGCCGCTGGAGGACGAGGAGGTCTCGGCCGAGCTGCTCAAGCGCTACAAGCGGCTCGGGATCGAGGTGCTGGTCGCGACGAAGGTCGAGTCGGTGTCGGAGTCGTCCGCCGGGGTCCAGGTGACCGTGTCCAGCACCGAGGGGCAGACCCGGGTGATCGAGGCCGACAAGCTGCTCCAGGCGATCGGCTTCCAACCCAATGTCACCGGGTACGGGCTGGAGAACACCGGCGTCGCGCTGACCGCTCGCGGTGCGATCGAGGTCGACGCGCGGGGGCGTACCAACGTGTCCGGTCTGTATGCCATCGGTGACGTGACCGCGAAGCTGATGCTGGCGCACGCCGCGGAGAGCATGGGCGTCATCGCCGCCGAGACGATCGCCGGCGCGGAGACCATGGAGCTCGACTTCGTGATGATCCCGCGGGCGACGTTCTGCCAGCCGCAGGTCGCGAGCTTCGGCTACACCGAGGAGCAGGCCCTGGCCGCTGGCTACGACGTGCGCGTCGCGAAGTTCCCCTTCACCGCCAACGGCAAGTCGAACGGGCTCGGTGACACGGTCGGCTTCGTCAAGATCCTCTCGGACGGGAAGTACGGCGAGCTGCTCGGTGCCCACCTGATCGGGCCCGAGGTGACCGAGCTGCTGCCGGAGCTGACGCTGGCGCAGCAGTGGGACCTGACCGTGCACGAGGTGGGGCGCAACGTGCACTCCCACCCGACGCTGAGCGAGGCGGTCAAGGAGGCGATCCACGGTCTCGCGGGCCACATGATCAATATGTGAGCACGACTCGCCGGTAGTGGGTTGACGCAGCGTTGCTGGGCGACTCCAATGCGAGGAGCGTCAATGTCGTCGCTCTTGCTTGGGGGGTCGTCCGATGCGTCCACGCTGGCGGACCGCTGTCGTCGCGGTGTTGGGCCTGGTCTCGTGCTTCTTCGCGACACCGGCGCTCGCCGACCACACACCGCTGCCCGCCCAGGTCACGCTGGTCGGGTCCCTGCAGTCCGAGCTCGGGTGCCCCGGCGACTGGCAGCCGGAGTGCGCGCAGACCGCGCTCGCGCCGGTGGCCGGGTCGCCGGGGCTGTTCCGCGCGTCCTTCACCGTGCCGGCGGGTTCCTGGGAATACAAGGTCGCGCTCAACGGGTCGTGGGACGAGAACTACGGCGCGGGTGGGGCACCGGGCGGTGCCAACATCCCGCTTGCGGCCCCTGGTGGCGTGCTGACCTTCACCTACGACCACGCGACGCACCGGATCGTCGACGACGCGCCGCGGGCGCTGGGTGCCGAGGCGGCGGCGCACTGGGTGCGGCGCGGGTTGATCGCCTGGCAGCCGCCGGCCGCGGCGGTGCGGTTCGCGCTCTACACCGCGCCGTCGGGCGGGATGTCCGTGGCAGACGGCGCGGTGGTGGGTGGTTCCGCCCATCCCTTGGGCGTACGCGCGGCGGGGTTGCCGTCCGACGTGCGGTCCGCGTTTCCGCACCTGGCCGGGTTCCGCGCGCTGACGGTGCCGGCGTCGGTGCCGGTGGCGTCCGTGCTGACCGGGCAGGTGGCGGTCGCCGCCTTCGACGCGTCCGGTGCGCTGGTCGACGCGACCGGGGTGCAGATCCCCGGCGTGCTGGACGACCTCTACGCCGGTGCCGCTCGGCGGACCCTCGGGGTCTCGTGGTCGGGGCGCGGCGTGCCGTCGTTCGCGCTGTGGGCACCGACGGCGCAGTCGGTGTCCCTGTCGGTCGACGGGGTCGGCACGGTGCCCATGCGGCGAGACCGCGACGGTGTGTGGACGGCGGTGGGTGCGCGGTCCTGGCGTGGCGCGTCCTACGTCTATTCCGTGCGGGTGTTCGCGCCGACCACCGGCAAGGTGGAGACCAACACGGTGACCGACCCCTACTCGGTGGCGCTGACCGCCGACTCGACCCGGTCGGTGCTGGCCTCCCTGTCCGATCCTGCGTTGGCGCCGCCCGGTTGGGCCCGCCTGCGCAAGCCGTCGGCGCCGGCGTTCACCGCGGCCCACGTCTACGAGTTGCACGTGCGGGACTTCTCGATCGGCGACACGACGGTGCCGGCGGAGCACCGCGGGACGTACGACGCCTTCACGGACCGGTCCAGCGCCGGCATGCGGCACCTGCGGTCGCTGTCCTCGGCCGGGGTGACGCACCTGCACCTGCTGCCGGTGTTCGACTTCGCGACGGTGCCCGAGCGGCGGTCCGACCAGGCCGTCCCGGGTTGCGACCTGGCGGCGCTGCCGCCCGCCTCCGAGGAGCAGCAGGCGTGCGTCGAGCCGGTGCGCCCGACGGACGGGTTCAACTGGGGCTACGATCCGTGGCACTACACGACGCCCGAGGGTTCCTACGCGGTCTCGCCCGATGGCGCGGCGCGGACCCGCGAGTTCCGGTCGATGGTGGCCGGCGTCAACGGCGCGGGCCTGCGGGTCGTGATGGACGTCGTCTACAACCACACCACCGCGTCCGGCCAGGCGCCGAAGTCGGTGCTGGACCGGATCGTGCCGGGCTACTACCACCGGCTCACCCTGACCGGGCAGGTCGAGACGTCGACGTGCTGCGCCAACACCGCGACCGAGCACCGCATGATGGAGAAGCTGATGGTCGACTCGGTGGTCACGTGGGCGCGCGACTACAAGGTCGACGGCTTCCGCTTCGACCTGATGGGCCACCACTCGAAGGCCAACATGCTGGCCGTGCGGCACGCGCTCGACCGGCTGTCCCTGGCCCGGGACGGCGTCGACGGCAGGTCGATCCTGTTGTACGGCGAGGGCTGGAACTTCGGTGAGGTGGCGAACGACGCCCGCTTCGTGCAGGCGACCCAGGCCAACATGGCCGGCACCGGCATAGCGACCTTCTCGGACCGCCTGCGCGACGCGGTCCGCGGCGGCGGCCCGTTCGACGCGAACCCACACCTGCAGGGCTTCGGCTCGGGGCTGTTCACGGACCCCAACGGCGACCCGGTCAACGGCTCCCCGGACGAGCAGCGGGCCCGCCTGCTGCTGCAGCAGGACCAGATCAAGGTGGGCCTGGCGGGCAACCTGCGGTCCTACCGTTTCGAGTCCCGCACGGGCGCGGTGGTCACGGGCGCGGAGGTCGACTACAACGGCCAGCCGGCGGGCTACGCGGCGGCGCCGGCCGAGACGGTGACCTATGTGGACGCTCACGACAACGAGACGCTCTTCGACAACCTGCAGTACAAGCTGCCCGCGTCGCTCCCGATGGCCGACCGCGTCCGGATGAACACGCTGTCGCTGGCCACGACGACCCTGTCGCAGGGGGTCGGTTTCTGGCACGCGGGCACCGACCTGCTGCGCTCGAAGTCCCTCGACCGCAACTCCTTCGACTCCGGCGACTGGTTCAACCGCGTCGACTGGACCGGCGGTTCGTCCACGTGGGGCTCGGGCCTGCCGCCGCGCGGCGACAACGAGGCGAAGTGGTCCTACATGCGCCCGCTGCTGGCCGACCCGGCGCTGAAGCCGGCCCCCGCCGACATGGCGGCGGCCGCGACCGGCGCGGCCGACTTCCTGCGGATCGCTGGCTCGTCGCCGCTGTTCGCCCTGCCGTCGGCCACCGAGATCCAACGGCGGGTGGCGTTCCCGATCGGCGGCCCTGACCAGGCGCCGGGCGTGATCGCGATGACCCTGGACGACACCGCGGGCAAGGACGTCGACCGCCGCTGGGAACGCGTCGTGGTCATCTTCAACGCCTCGCCGACCGCGACCACGCAGACGGTCCCGGGCACCGCCGGCCGGCCCTACGCCCTGCACCCGGTGCAGGCCGCGGGCGCGGATCCGGTGGTGAAGTCCGCGCGCTACACAGGCGGCGGCACCTTCACGGTCCCGGCCCGCACGGTGGCGGTTTTCGTGTCGTAAGGCCAGCTTGCGGGCCGCCGCGTCGAGCGGTGTTGTCGTAGCCTCGCGGGCGTGACGGAGGACGAGTTCTTCTCACTGCTGTCGCGCCTGGCCGCCGCGTGGAGCCGCGGGCGCGCGACCGAGGCCGCCGACTGCTTCACCGACGACGTCGTCTACGTCGAGCCGCCGGACCGCCAGCGCTACGTCGGTCGCGCGGAGATCTACGAGCTGTCCGGTGGGGACGATCCGCCGCCGATGACGATGACGGTGCACCAGTTGGCCTTCAACGCGGCCCGACAGGCCGGGTTCGTCGAGTACACCTTTCGGGGACGGCGGCAGTACCACGGCATCGCGTTCGTCGCCGTCCGAGACGGGCGTATCCGCCGGTGGCGGGAGTACCACTACGCCGACGAGCGCGACTGGGCGACCTTCGCCGGCGAGCCGCAGCCCTACCCGGGTGGGTGACATGTGCGGCTCGGCCCGCTAAGGCGTGCCACGATGGGGTGTGCCCCTTTCGCCTGGTTGTCCCCAGTGCGGCGGCACGCAGCGGCTCCTGCTGGCGCCCGGGTTCTGGGAGTGCACGACCTACGGACCCGGTCACGGCCCGACCGCGACCATGACCGGCGGCACCGCCGTGGTCTCACCCGGTCGCGTGTGCGGCCACCGCTACCAGGAGGCGACCGGTGCGGTGCCGCCCGTCTCCTGCGGGTGCGGTCTGTTCGCGGTCGGCACCTGCCTCGACTGCGGCGAGCCCAAGTGCGGCGCCCACGCGATCCTCGGCGACCGGATGTCCTGCACCAGCTGTGTCGCGGCGCGGCGCAGCAGCAAGCGGGCGGGCGCGATCCAGGCCTACCGCGACATCGTCGCCCGCCTGGCCGCGACGCACGATCTGATCGACCGCCGGATCCGCTGCGACCAGTTGCTCGGGCACCTCGCGATGGTCCGGTCGCCGGGCGTGGCCGAGCCATGGTTGACCGAGATCCGCGAGGCGACCGAGAAGGTGCGTCCCGACGAGCCATGGGACAGCGCGGCGGCGGTCGCCTGGTTCCTGGCGCAGGCCGACGCGCGCGGCGTCGGGACGAACGCGACCTGGTACCCGGTCGTCGCCCGCCGGTCGTTGCTCAGGTCCCGTGTCTGACGATCAACCATTGGGGAGGGTGCCCGATGCCGACCACCGCACCACCCACACCGCTGCCCGCAGCCGGTGGCCGACTAGC
>NZ_JBFAIU010000374.1:0-6895 GCF_040654855.1 Asanoa sp. NPDC050611 | reverse complement strand
GGGGCGGAAGCCGTGTGCGCGCGCGGCGGTGGCGGCCGCGCGGAACTGGCGGGCCAGCGCCTCCGGGTGGTGGGCGTCGCTCCCGAAGCTCACCGCTCGCCCGCCCGCCGCGTGCCACCAGCCGAGCAGTTCGGTGTGCACCGTCGCCCGCGTGTTCAGCTCCAGGATCCGGCCGCTGCGGGCGATCGCCGCCAGCGCCGCCCGGAATGCCGGCTCGTGCGCCGCGATGTCGCACCGGCCGGCCGCCGCCGGCCAGTAGCGCAGCGGGTAGTCCACGTGGGTGACCACCTCGAAGTCGGTGCTGCCGGCGACCATCCGCTCCACCTCGGCGAGGTAGCCCCGGACCACCTCGGCCGCCGGCACCTCGGCGTACGCGTCCCTGATCTCCAGGAACCGGTCCGCCGCGGTCTGTCGGGAGTGGACCGAGCCGAGCACGCGGTCGAGACCCGGCAGGGCGCGCAGCCGCGCGGCGTGCCAGTGCGGCTCGCTGAACTCCACACCGGAGAGCACGCGCAGGGTGGGGAACCGCTCCCGGCACTCGGCGATCGCCGCGAGGTAGCCGGCGACGTCGAACGGTGGAGCGAGCTGGACCCGGCCCTCCGGGAGCGTCCACGGGGTCAGGTCGACGTGTTCCGTGAAGGCGAGCGCCGGCAGGCCCAGCTCGACCGCCCGGGCGCAGGTGCGGATCAGGTCCCCGCCCGGCGCGTCCCACGACCACTGGCTGTGCACGTGCCCGTCGGCTGGAAGCGTCACGGCGTCGACCTTAGGCCCGTTTGGCCGTCCCGATGCGGGGAAGGTGGCGGGCATGGACCTGCGGATGCTGTCCGGCGCGACCGCCGGCGCCGCGGCCGGCGCGGCCGGCTGCGCGGCCCTCGACGCGACCACCTACCTCGACATGGCCGTGCGCGGCCGCCCCACCAGTGACGCGCCGGCGCAGACCGTCGAGGCGCTGGTCAAGCACCTTCCGGTCGACGTGCCGGGCACCAACTCGCGCCGCAGGAACCGGCTGGAGGGCCTCGGCGGCCTCTCCGGCTCGCTCACGGGCATCTCGGTCGGCGCGGCCTTCGGGCTGCTCTACGCGTCCGGCTGGCGCCCGCCGCTGCCCGTCGGCGCGGTCCTCGCGGGGCTCACCGCGCAGGTGCTCTCGGACGGCTCGCTGGCCGGGACCCGGGTGTCGGACCCGCGCACCTGGTCGTTCACCGACTGGCTCAGCGACATCATTCCCCACCTGGTGTACGGCACGGTCACCTACGCCACGCTGGACGCCCTGGAGCGCAGCGGCAGCTGACCTCTCGGCTGGCCATCGAGCGGCACCCCGCGTAGGGTAGCCGCAGGATCGAGATGTTCCGATCAATCGATGGGGGGGTCCGGAACCTCACAACGCTGTGCGAGATCCTCGCCGCTGGTCGGTGCGCGGGCCCGATGGCAAAGGCCCCACTGACATGTGCCGGCAGGGCGACCCGTCTCGCCGTCCTCACCTCGTCGGCTCGTGGCACCGGCCGACGAACGCCTGGTCACCCGTGGACCGGCCGTGCGTCCGGCGTGTCTTCGTATCGGCGACGAACGGCGCGTGACGCTGCCCCGGTCCGGGTGACCTCTGTCCACCCAGACACAGGAGGCGTCAGTTGCGTAAGAAGCTTGCCCTGGTCGTCGCGCCGCTCGTCGCGGTAGCCGGCGGCGCCATCTCGTGGTCGCCGGCCACGGCCGCACCATCCGGCGGTCCGCCCGCCGACAGCAACTTCCAGAAGGTGACCCTCAACGACTTCCCCGGCGAGCCGATGAGCCTCGCCGTCCTCCCCGACAACCGCGTGCTGCACACGGCCCGCACGGGCGAGGTGCGCATCCACGACCCGAAGTCCGGGCTCAACATCCTCGCCGCGGACGTGCCGGTCTACGAGCACGACGAAGAAGGGCTGCAGGGCGTCGCGATCGACCCCGACTTCGCCCGCAACAAGTGGGTCTACCTGTACTACTCCCCCGTGCTGGACACGCCGACCGACGACCCGGCGACGCCGGACGTCAACGAGGGCGACGCGCCGTTCGAGGGCACCGCGGCCGACTTCGCGCCGTTCAAGGGCCACCTCCAGCTTTCCCGGTTCAAGCTGGAGGGCAACAGGCTCAACCTCGGCACCGAGCAGAAGATCATCCAGGTCAACACCGACCGCGGCATCTGCTGCCACGTCGGCGGGCAGATCGACTTCGACAGCAAGGGCAACCTCTACCTGTCGACCGGCGACGACACCAACCCGTTCGAGTCCGACGGGTACGTGCCGATCGACGAGCGGGCCGACCGCAACCCGGCGTTCGACGCGCAGCGGACCTCCGCCAACACCAACGACCTGCGCGGCAAGGTGCTGCGGATCAAGGTGCGGTCCAACGGCGGCTACACGGTCCCGTCCGGCAACCTGTTCAAGCCGGGCACCCCGAAGACCCGCCCGGAGATCTACGCGATGGGCATGCGCAACCCCTTCCGGTTCGCGGTCGACAAGCGCACCGACGACGTCTACGTCGGCGACTACTCGCCGGACGCGGGCGAGGCCGACCCGGCGCGTGGCCCGGCCGGCCACGGCCGCTGGATGCGCATCGACAAGGCGGCGAACTACGGCTGGCCGTACTGCGTCAAGCCGGATCTGCCCTATGTGGACTATGACTTCGCCACCGGCGCGTCCGGCGCACCGTTCAACTGCCGCCGCCCGGTCAACGAGTCGCCGCACAACACCGGGCTGACCCGGCTGCCCCCGGTCGAGCAGCCCGAGGTCTGGTACTCCTACGGACCGTCCGAAGAGTTCCCCGGCCTCGGCGAGGGCGGCATCGGACCCATGGGCGGCCCGGCGTACGAGTACGACAAGCGCAGCAGGTCGCGGGTGAAGTGGCCCGAGTACTACGACGGCGTGCCGCTGTTCTACGAGTGGACCCGCGACTACATCAAGGAGTTCCGCCTCGACCGGCGCGGCAACGTCGCCGACATCCGGCCGGTGCTGCCCTCGTTCGTGGTCGACAACCCGATGGACATGGAGTTCGGCCCGGACGGCGCGCTCTACGTCCTGGAGTACGGCGACGGCTTCTTCTCCGAGAACCCCGACGCCCAGCTCGCCCGGTTCGACTTCGTGCGCGGCAACCGCACGCCGATCCCGAAGATCAGCGCCGACCCGCTGGCCGGTGACGCGCCGCTGACCGTCCAGTTCTCCAGCGCCGGCACCGTCGACCCCGACGGCGACGCGCTGCGGTACGCGTGGGACTTCGACGCCAACGGCACGGTCGACTCGCGGGAGGCGAACCCGACGCACACGTACACCGCGAACGGCGTCTACCGCCCGACGCTCAACGTCACCGACAGCACCGGCCGGTCCGCCTCCGCGGAGATCCCGTCCTTCGTGGTCGGTCCGCGCGCGCCGGAGATCGAGCTGACGCAGCCCGCCGAGGGCCAGCCGTTCGAGTTCGGCGACACCGTCGCGTTCCAGGTGAACGTGATCGACAACGACCCGGTCGACTGCGCCGCGGTCACCGTCAACTACATCCTCGGCCACGACGAGCACGGCCACCCGATCACCTCGGCCACGGGCTGCAGCGGCAGCATCACCACGTCCGCGCCGGGCCACGGGTCCGGCGACAACCTCACGGGCGTGTTCGTGGCGACCTACACCGACCCCGACGGCCTGACCGCCAGCGACCAGGTGGTCCTGACCCCCAGCACGACTCCGTAACGACGCACGGGCCGGGTGGTCCGGGTAGGGCAGACTGCGTCTCGTGGAACAGCCCTTCCGGACCACCCTCGCCCAGCTCCTCAAGGCCCGCTTCCCGATCGTGTCGATCGAGTCGCACGAGGAGCTACGGGCGCTCTTCGAGGTGCGCGCGGTGGCCGGCGACGCCGACCTCGTGCGCACCCCGCGGGCGGTCTGGACCTGGTCGCTGACCGACGGGCTGCGCCGCGACGACGGCGAGGCGCAGGGCCACACCAAGGATCCCGGCGACGCGCTCGACGCGCTCCTGCGGGTGCAGCAACCGGTCGTCGCGGTCTTCCGAGACCTCCATCCCTTCCTCGGCACGGAGGGCCAGCACGGCGACGCCGGCGTCGTCCGCCGCCTGCGCGACGTGGCGACCGCGTTCCGCTCCGGTGCCGTGCCGCGCAGCCTCGTCCTGCTCTCGCCGGTCACCCGCGTGCCGGTCGAGCTCGAGAAGGACGTCACGGTCGTCGACCTCCCGCTGCCGTCCGAGCTGGAGATCCGCGCCGTCCTCGAGGGCATGCTGCGCGCCAACGCCGGCTCGCCCCGGCTGCGGATCGACCTCGACGACGGCGGCCGCGAACGCTTCGCCAAGGCGGCGCTCGGGCTGACCCTGCACGAGGCGGAGAACGCGTTCGCCCGGGCCATGGTCAACGACGGCGTCCTCGACCTCGCCGACCTGCCCGTGATCCTCGAGGAGAAGCGGCAGACGGTACGCAAGGCGGGGCTGCTCGAGTTCATCGAGACCTCGCTCGGCCTCGCCGACATCGGCGGGCTCGAGAACCTCAAGCGCTGGCTCGGCCGCCGCGAGGGCGCCTGGCTGGCCGACGCCGCCGACTACGGCCTGCCGGCGCCGCGCGGTGTGCTGATCACGGGCGTACCCGGCTGCGGCAAGTCCCTCACCGCCAAGGCCGTCGCCGCCGCCTGGGGCATCCCCCTCCTGCGCCTCGACATCGGCCGGGTCTTCGCCGGGCTGGTCGGCTCCAGCGAGCACAACATGCGCAGCGCGATCCGCACCGCCGAGGCCGTCGCGCCGTGCGTGCTCTGGATCGACGAGATCGAGAAGGGCTTCGCACCGACCGGCGCCAACGACTCCGGCACCTCGTCGCGGGTGTTCGGCTCGTTCCTGACCTGGCTGCAGGAGAAGCACCGGCCGGTGTTCGTCATCGCGACCGCCAACGAGATCGAGAGCCTGCCGCCGGAGCTGCTCCGGAAGGGCCGGTTCGACGAGGTGTTCTTCGTCGACCTGCCGACCCGGGCCGAGCGCGGCGCGATCTGGGAGGTCCACCTCGGACGGTGGCTGCACCACCCGCGGGTCGGGGGCGCGCTCACGGTCGACCACAAGGTGCTCACCGAGCTGACCACCCTCAGCGAGGGTTACTCCGGCGCGGAGATCGAGCACGCGCTGGTCGCCGCGGTCTACGATGCGTTCGCCGAACGGCGGCCGCTGCGCCAGGACGACGTCGTGCGGGCCCTGGTCAACATGGTCCCGCTGAGCGTCACCCAGGCCGAGCGGATCGCGGCCGTGCGCGCGTGGGCCGACGCCCGCGCCGTCGCCGCGACCGCCGCCGAGGACTGGGACCTCGACACCGCGGTGGCGCCCGCCCGGTCCCGCCCGGACGGCGACGGTCCACACCGGCCGCACGGGGGCCGGCACGTTGAGTTCTAGCGGCTGGAGGGTGCGATGAGCGTGTCCCTGATCCTGATCCCGGCGGCGCTGGCGGCCGCCGCGGTGATCCAGGCCCGGGCGGGCGGCGGCGGGGGCGCCAGCACCGTCTGCACGGTGTCGACGCGGATGCGCGACAGCGTGCTGCTCTCCGCGGCGCTGCGGGAGACCGGCGCGGTGGTCACCGCCGGCGACGACGTGGTCGACGCGGCCTGGCAGGGCGTCGAGTCGCGGTTCACCCGGGGCGCCGACGGCATCTGGACGGCGCACTTCCGCGGCGACGTCGACGAGTCACGCGCGGTCGAGATCGTCCGCCGGCTCGACGTGGCCTACGGCCGGCAGGTGCAGGCGGCGGTGGTCGAGCGGCTGCGGGATCGGGCCCTGGCGGCCGGGCTGCGGCTCGAATCCGAGACGGTCGCCGACGACGCGGCCGTGCGGCTGGTCTTCGCGGTGGAGCGGGAGGACCGGGCATGACGCGGCGCGAGACCGTCACGGTGGTGGTGGCCGCCGACGGCACCGTCACCGCGGAGACCCACGGTGTGCACGGCCGGGCGTGCATCGACTACATCGCGGTGCTGGAGGACCTGCTCGACGCGACCACGGTGTCCAGCGCCTGGACGCCTGACTACCACCACGCGCGCACCCGCGTCGAGACGACCGCGACGGAAGCGGTGCCCGATGTCGACCGGGCGTGACAGCTTCTGGTCGCGGCTGGCGCGCAGCCTTTGGCTGATGTTCCCGATCCTCGGCTTCGGCTGCCTGGGCTCGGCCGCGCTGATCGTCATCGGCTTCGTCATGGGCCGGCGGTCGGTCTGGATCAGCGGAATCGTCTACCTGGCCGTCTCCGTGCCGGTCTTCATCGTGGTCGGGGAGAGCGACGAGAACACCGCCCTGAGCAACTGGTCCGTCGGAGCGCTGATCGCGGTCTGGCTGGTGACCATCGTGCACGCCTTCGTCGTCAACGCGGGATGGCTGCGCGCGCGGTCGGACGACGACCCGTGGCCAGAGCCGGCCGCGCCGCCGCCCGGCTACCCGACGACCGCGCCGGCCGCGCTCGTCGACGTCAACTCGGCCGACGCCGGGCAGCTCGCCGCGCTGCCCCACTTCGACCATGCCCGCGCGGCGCGGGCGATCGCCGAGCGGGACCGCCGCGGCGGCTTCACGGACGTCTTCGACTTCAGCGACGCGCTCGGACTGGCACCGCACGAGTACGTCCAGGTTCTCCCGCTGGTGGTCGCCAACCCGGTCCTGCCGCCGGTCCCGCCGCCACCGCCACCGCCGCCGCCGGGCCCGGCCGGCCATCCCGGGCGCATCGTCGATGTCTGAGCCACACGTCGACGTCGCGAGATACCTGGCGACCACCACGGCGGAGGGCCCCGGCGTACGCACGGCGGTCTGGGTACAGGGCTGCACTTCACCGAGTTGCCCGGGTTGATCTCGTCGAGGAAGCCCTTGGCGTCGTCGTTGCCGTAAATGGCTGCCTCCCCGTCAACGTCGTACTCTCGGC
>NZ_JBFAIU010000373.1:0-6934 GCF_040654855.1 Asanoa sp. NPDC050611 | reverse complement strand
GCCGGCCGCGCGGACCCGGTCGAGCACGGCCCGCAGGTGCTCGACCGTGGTCATCGGGTTGAGCAGCGTGAACTTGAGCCACGGCCGGCCGCCGCGGGTCGTGCCGGCGATGATCGCCTCGCCGCCCGCGAACAGGTGGGCCCGCAGCCGCGGCGTCAGGTCGTCGCAGCCGGCGTCGTCGAGCGCGGCCGGGTGGTAGCGGAACAGCACCGTGCTCAACGTCGGCGCCGCGGCCACCTCGAACTCCGGGTCGTCGGTGAGCAGCCGGTGTGCGTCGTCGGCGAGGTCGACCACGCGGTCGAACATCGCGCCGAGCTGCTCCGCGCCGACCGTGCGCAGCGTCATCCAGAGCTTGAGCGCGTCGAACCGGCGGGTCGTCTGCAGGCTCTTGTCGACCTGGTTCGGGACGGTGGCCGTGCGCGGGTTCAGGTAGTCGGCGTGGTGGGCGATCCGGCGCATCGCGGCCGCGTGGCGCACGATGATCGCGCTGGAGCTGATCGGCTGGAAGAAGCTCTTGTGGAAGTCGA
The DNA here is from genome assembly GCF_040654855.1 of Asanoa sp. NPDC050611. Taxonomy (NCBI): domain Bacteria; kingdom Bacillati; phylum Actinomycetota; class Actinomycetes; order Micromonosporales; family Micromonosporaceae; genus Asanoa; species Asanoa sp. NPDC050611. The sequence goes on along the minus strand of NZ_JBFAIU010000373.1, from coordinate 6,407 downwards.
CCGTGACCGAGTCGGCCCGCTCGATGCCGTCGAGCAGGTGCCGGCGGCGGGCGGAGACCAGCAGGCCGCAGCCGTACGCGGCGTCGACGTGCAGCCAGACGCCCCGGTTGGCGCACGCGTCGGCGATCTCGACGATCGGGTCGACGCAGCCGAGGTCGGTGGTGCCGGCGGTGGCGACGACGGCGATCGGCACGAGCCCGTAGCCGACGAGGTCGTCGAGCGTGCGGGCCAGTTCCGCCGGGTTCATCCGGCCGGCGGCGTCGGTGCCGACCCCGACCACGGCGTCGCGGCCGAGCCCGAGCAGGATCGCCGCCTGGGTCACGCTGAAGTGGGCCTCGGCCGTGGCCAGGATGCGCATGCGGGACAGGTCGCCGGCCGGGCTCGCCTCGCGGGCGAGGAGCAGGCCGTGCAGGTTGGACTGCGTGCCCCCGCTGGTGAAGACGCCGTCGGCGGCCGGGCCGAAGCCGATCCGGCCGGCGGCCCAGTCGACGAGCCGGCGCTCGATCAGCGTGCCGGTCGTGCTCTGGTCGTAGGTGTCGACGGACGAGTTGACCGCGGCGAGCAGCACCTCGGCGCTGAGCGCGGGGAGGGCGACCGGGCAGTTCAGGTGGGCCACGTAGCCGGGCTCGTGGAACCAGACCGCGTGGTCGAGGTAGAGGCGGGCGACCTCGTCGAGGGCGGCGTCGGTGTCGCCGAGCGGCCGGTCGAGGTCGACGGCGTCCACCAGGCCCTGCAGGTCGGTCAGGCTCGCGCCCGAGTAGGGGCGGCGCACGGTGCGTACGCGTTCCGCCACGGCGGCGGCGGCACGCGCGACGTCGTGTTGGAACGTCGCCACTGTGGACCGGCCGAACAGGTGTGGAGTTGGGGCCTCCAACACGACCTCCCTTTAGGTTAGCCTTGCCTAACTCGGGTCAGACGTTACCTGGAGGGAGCGTGAAACGGAACTGGGACTCGGTGGTTCTGAAGCCTTCGGTCGAAACGACCTCCTGATCGGTCGCCGGTATGGTGGCCATTCATGAAGATCATTGGAGTGGGGTTCGGGCGCACCGGCACCGTGTCGTTGCGCGCGGCCCTCGAGCGGCTGGGCGCTGGCCCGTGCCTGCACATGCAGGTGCTGCGGGACGGCGCACAGGCGCGCGCGGGCGCACACTGGCAGCGCGTGGCCGACGGCGCGACCGTCGACTGGCACGAGGTCTTCGCCGGCTGGGAGTCCACCGTCGACTGGCCGGCCTGCAGCCGGTGGCGGGAGATCTGCGCCGCGTTCCCGGACGCGCCCGTGCTGCTCAACTGGCGCGACTTCGACGGCTTCTACCGCAGCTGCGAGCGCACCATCTGGGCGGTCCGCCAGGCGGCCCGGGCCGGCACGCTCGGGCCCCGGCCGGACGGGCTCGTGCCGCCGCCCGCCTTCCGGCACGTCATCGAGCGGCTGATCTGGCAGGGCGACTTCCAGGGGCGGTTCGCGGACCGGGCCTGGATGGAGCGGATGTACGCGGACCGGATCGCCGCCGTGCGCCGGGAGATCCCGGCCGGGCGGCTCGTGGAGTGGCGGCTCGGCCAGGACGGCTGGGAGCCGTTGGCGCGTGCCCTGGGCGTACCCGTGCCGGATGAGCCCTTCCCGCACCTGCACGACACCGAGGAGTTCCGCGTGCAGGCCGGCCTGGGTCACTCGGCGACGTAAGGACGGCCGAGGTCGCCGATGACGCGGAGGAACTCGAAGCTGTCGGCGGTGTGCGAGCCGGGCTGCGGCCGGAAGATGACGAGCCGCTGGCCGGTGCTCTCGCTGCGGACGAAGTCGCACTGCACGTCCAGGCTGCCCGCGCGGGGATGGACGATCAGCTTGCGGGTGCTGTGCAGCGGTGCCACCTGCATGTCGGTCCAGTACCGGGCGAACTCCGGGCTGGCCGCCTCGAGGTCGGCGACGAGTTGCGCCACGACCGGGTCGGTGCCACGGCGGGCGGCGGCGGCCCGCAGGTCGGCGACGTAGCCGCGGCCCAGCGACTCGTGCTCCTCCGGCGCGTTCAGGGCGCGGGACTCCGGGTCCGTGAACCACCGCCAGATCACGTTCCGCGACCGCTCGTCGCCGTCGGTCCACCGGCCGAGCAGGGCCCGGCTCAGGGCGTTCTGCGCGAGCGTGGTGGTCAGGTCGTCCATCACGTGCGCCGGCACGTCGTCGAGCGCGTCGAGCAGGAACAGCAGCGCCGGGTCGACGTACCCGGTGACGGTTCCGGGGTTGGGTGCGGCGTAGCCGGCGAGCCGGTAGAGGTAGTCGCGCTCCTCGACCGACAGGCGCAGCGCCCGGGCCAGCGCGCCGAGCAGGGCCTCCGACGGCGTGCCCGCGCGGGACTGTTCGAGCCGCTCGTAGTAGTCGACGGACAGGTTGGCGAGCAACGCCACCTCTTCCCGGCGCAGCCCGGGGGTCCGGCGCCGGCCGCCCGACGGGATGCCCACGTCGGACGGCCGCAGCGCCTCCCGGCGACTGCGCAGGAAGTCGCCCAGCTCCCCGCGTGCCACTCTTGCCTCACTTGTCGATCGCGGCCATGGCCTGGGGCGTGTAGCGATTGCCGGCCGCCGCCCCGACCGGCACCGCCGCGCTCAGCTCCGCCAGCACGGCCGGCGTCAGCCCGATCCCCGCCGCGGCGACGTTGGCTTCGAGGTAGCCGCGGCGCTTGGTGCCCGGGATCGCGGTGCTGCCCTGCCCCAGCACCCACGCTAGTGCGAGCTGGGCCGCGCTGACGCCCGCCCGCTCCGCGACGGCGCGGATGCGGTCCACGAGCACCAGGTTGCGTTCCAGGTTCCCCTCGGCCATCCGGGGCCAGGTGCGGCGGAAGTCGTTCTCCGGCAGGTCGGCGACCGTACGGATGTCGCCGGACAGGAAGCCCCGGCCCAGCGGCGCGTAGGCCACGAAGCCCACACCCAGCTCACGGGTGGTGGCGAGCACCCCGTTGACCTCGACGTCCCGGCTGAACAGCGAGTACTCGGTCTGCACCGCCGACAGCGGCGCGGTGGCGTGCGCGCGGCGGATGCTCCGCGGCGCGGCCTCGCTGATGCCCAGGTAGCTCACCTTGCCCTCGGCCACCAACTCGCCCAGGGCGCCGAAGCTCTCCTCGACCGGCACCGCGGGGTCGACCCGGTGCAGGTAGAGCAGGTCGATGTGGTCCACGCCGAGCCGGCGCAGCGAGCGCTCGACCGCCGTCCGCAGGTATGCCGGCCGCCCGTTCGCGTACCCGACGAGCTTGTCCTCCTCGTCGAGGGTCACGCCGCCGACCTTGGTGGCGATGACCGCCTCGTCCCGCCGGCCCGCCAGCGCCCGGCCGAGCAGCCGCTCGGCGCCGCCGAGGCCGTAGAAGTCGGCGGTGTCGAACATGGTCACGCCGAGGTCGAGCGCGCGGTGGATGGTGGCGGTGGACTCGGCGTCGTCGCGGGTGCCGTACGCGGCGGTGAGGCCGAAGGTGCCGAGTCCTTCGACGGACGCGGTCAGGCCCTGCCGGCCGATCCCGTGTGTTCGCAATGTCATGCGGTCCACCGTGCCGCGCGGCGGAGGCGTTATCGGCGCCCCGGTTATCCCCGGTCCGCGAGGGCGACCTTGCGTCAACTGTCGAGCAGGTCTCACGCGGTTGACACCCCGGCAAGGCCGACCGTAGCGTCCGGGTCAACGTGACGACGGTAGGAAGCCGGTGCAACTCCGGCGCGGTCGCGCCACTGTGACCACGCTTGCGCGTGGGAGTCAGACCCTCCGCCGTCACCGAAACCCGTCGTGGGACGCGTGATCCCGAGGAGGTTCGTTTCGTGTCCAGCATCTCGTCTTCCGCCACCCCCCGCCCGGCCGTCCAGCCGGTGGCCATCCCGTGGCGTCAGCTCCAGCCCTGGCTCCTGTTCGGCGCCGTGCTCGCGATCGCGCTGCTCTACTTCGTCGGCACCGAGCAGGGCGTATTCCACGTGATCGGCGGCAGTGCGGTGCACGAGTTCGTGCACGACGGCCGCCACCTGCTCGGCTTCCCCTGCCACTGACGGGCGGGGCGGTCGTGCTGTCCCCCCGTTCGTTGCTGATCCGCGGCATGCTGGTGGGACTGGCCGCCGGCGTGCTCGCGTTCCTGTTCGCCTACTTCGTCGGCGAAGGCCCGATCGACGCGGCGATCGCGTTCGAGGAGGCCCATTCCGAGGTCGTCGGTGAGCCCGAGCTGGTGAGCCGGGCCGTGCAGAGCACGCTCGGCCTGCTCACCGCCACGCTGATCTACGGCGTCGCACTCGGCGGGATCTTCTCGATGGTGTTCGCCGCGGCGTACGGGCGGCTCGGCCGGCTCGGCCCGCAGGCGACGGCGGCGCTGGTCGGCCTCGCCGGCTTCGTCACCGTCGCGCTGGTGCCGTGGCTGAAGTACCCGGCCAACCCACCCGCCACCGGCTCCGAAGACACGATCGGCCGGCGTACGTCTTTGTATTTCCTGATGCTGGTGATCGCGCTCGCCTCACTGGCGCTCGCGGTCTACATCGGACGGTCGCAGGTGGCCCGGTTCGGCACGTGGAACGCGGCCGTCCTGGGCGCGCTGGCCTTCGTCGCCGTCGTCGCGGTGGCGCAGGTCCTGCTGCCGTCGATCGAGGAGATCCCGGAGGGCTTCTCCCCGCTCGTGCTGTGGAACTTCCGACTCGCGTCGCTCGGGACGCAGGTGGTCGTCTGGTCCACGCTCGGCCTGGGCCTCGGTGCCCTCGTGGAGCGGAGCCTGCGCCGCGAGGCCGTGCTCACCGCGTCGGCCTGACCGTCCGGCCGGCCGCCGCCCTCAGTGGTGGTGGTCGGCCGGATGCGTGTGCGGCACCTGCGCGGCGCCGACCGCGTGCTCGTGGAACGGCAGCGCTATCCGGTACTTGCACGTGTCGCAGTTGGCGCGGATGTCCCCGCCCAGTGCCTCGTGGTAACGCTCGACCACGATCTCGGCCAGGCCGGCGCAGTCACCGATCACGTCGGCGGTGGTGACGTCGCCGCCGCGCGCGTCCGCCCACTCGGCCGCCTGCGCGGCGACCCGGCGCGGCAGCACGCCGGTGAAGAGGAAGTAGGGGAGCACGACCACGCGGCCGGCGCCGAGCGCGCGGCACCGGTCGAGGCCGGCCAGGACGCCGGGTTCGGCCAGTGAGACGAACGCGTACTCCACGCCCGCCACGTCGGTCGTCTCGGCCAGCAGGCGGGCCACCTTGGCCACCTCGGCGTTGGCGTCCGGGTCGGTCGAGCCGCGCCCGACCAGCAGCACGGTGGTCTCCGGTCCGGCGGCCGCCAGCCGTTCGCGCAGCAGCGCCAGTACGCCCGGGTGCGGGCCGAGCGGCCGCCCGTAGGCGAAGGTCAGCCCGGGATGGCGCGCCCGTTCGGCGGCCAGCGAACCGGGGATGTCGCCCTTGGCGTGCCCGGCCGCGACCAGCATCAGGGGCACGCACGCCAGCCGCCGCACGCCGGCGCGGACGAGCTCGGCGACCGCCTCCTTGACCGGCGGCGGGGACAGCTCGATGAAGCCGCCCGCGACGGGCACGTCGAGACTCCGGCCCACCCGGGCCACGAAACGGCGGAAGTCGTCCGCGCCCTCGGGGTCGGTGGTGCCGTGGCCGGCGATGAGCAGGGGAGTGGTCATGCGAGCGGGTCTCCGTACAGCAGGGCGTTGACGGCGGCGGCGGCGACGGCCGCACCGCCACGCGCCGATCGGTTGGACAGTTGCGGCAACGCGGTGCCGCGCAGCGCAGCCTTGGACTCGGCCGCGCCGACGTAGCCGACCGGCAGGCCGATCACCAGCGCGGGCCGGACGTCGAGCCGGATCAGCTCGGTGAGCGCCGTCGGTGCGTTGCCGACCACCCAGACGGCGCCGTCGGGGTGCCGCGCCGCGGCGAGCCTGATCCCGGCCGCGGACCGGGTCATTCCCGTGTCGTGCGCGAGGGCCGCCGCCTCCGGCGCCGCCACGAGGCAGGTCGCCGGATATCCGGTGACGCCGGCCGCGACCATGGTGACGTCGGTGACGAGCGGAGCGCCGCCGGCCAGCGCGGCCGCGCCCGCCGACAGCGCGGTCTCGTCGCTCACCAGGTCGGTGAGCCAGCCCGGGTCCGCGGTGGTGTGGATGATCCGTTCGACCACGTCCCGGGTGTACGGCGGCAGCCCGGCGGTGTCGGCCTCGGCGCGCAGGATCCGGTAGGACTCCGCCTCGATCGGGTGCACGGTGCGCTTCACGACAGCCATGCGTACTCCCGCGGTGTGACCATCCGCCCGGCCACCAGCCGGCTGCGGCTCGAACCGACCAGCACGACCGAGTGCATGTCCACGATGGACGGATCAGCGGCGAGCGTCGCGAGCGTCGTGACGTGCACGCGCTGGCCCGGCCGGGACGCGTCGCGGACGACGCCGACGGGGGTGTCCGCCGGCCGTTTCGCGCCGAGGATCG